>DATBBO010000268.1:0-3002 GCA_036270995.1 Dongiaceae bacterium
TGATGCGGCGCCCCGGGCGCCGCCAGCGGGTGAAGAGCAGCACCGCCCCCACCAGTGCGAGCAGGGCCAGCAGGTTCCCTGGCTGGGCCACGAGCCAGAAGGCCTTCGACAGCGCATAGATCAAGCCGGGCCACCTATCCGGGCAAGGCCGGCATCAGATGCTGTCGTCGACGCAGCGCATATAGGCGCGCCAGGAGAAAGGCCCGCCCACCTGACCGAAAGAGGCCTCCGCCTCGCAGGCCTTGTCGAGATCGCTGTCGATATGGGTGATCTGGGCCCGCGCCTCTGCGACCTTCTCCGATCGCCGGCACGCTGCGGCTACATCGTAATCGGCATAGCCCGCTGACTCGGCGCGCATCACGCAATAGGCCTGGGACCGGAAATCCCGCGAGGCGACATGCGGGGGCGGCGCACTCGCGCAGGCCGCAAGCCCGAGCAGGCCGGCAATAACGATGCCGTGGCGAAGCGAAGGAGGTGCCATGGATACCCGTAGTTCCGCGAACCGCCCGAGCCACTATACGCACGGAACAGCGGGGCTTCGTCAAGCCCGGAGCGAGGTTGCGGGCGCGAGTTTCAGCGTCTCGGAAATCCCGAAACCCGTCATCGTCCTGTCATCTGGCAGCGCCGCCGCCCGCCCGCGCCCGCCATGGCATCATGCTGGTGAACACGCCGTCCCGGTGGATCAGCCCATGCAGCAGGGCAGCGCCGAGATGGGCGAGGAAGGTTGCGAACAGCAGATACGCCAAATAGGTGTGGAGATGGCGCAGTTGAGCGGCCAGCATGGCGTCGTGAGGAAGGATCGGCGGCAGATCGACCGATCCGAAGAGCACAATCGGGTAGCGTGCGGCCGAAAGCATTCCCCAGCCGATGAGCGGCATGAGGAACATCAGGGCGTAGAGCACCCAATGGGACATCTTGGCGGCGAGCTTCTGCCAGAGCGGCATATGGGCTGGCAGCGGCGGCGGCGGGTTCAGCAGCCGGTTCACGAGGCGGATCGCAACAAGGATCAGGATCGCAATCCCGATCGGCTTGTGGATCGAGACCAGCAGGGCATAGCGCTCCAAAACCGAGGAGACCATGCCGACACCGATGAAGAGCATGGCAAGCACCAGCACCGCCATCAGCCAATGGAGGAGCCGCGAAAAAGCCGTGAATTGCACATGTCCGGTCATTGTCCGGCTCCGATACCCATCTCGGGGGTCTTGACCGCGCTCGGCGCCTTGACCTCGCCGGCGCGCCGCTCATAGGAGACCGCATAGACGGCGGATCGGGCGCTGAGCAGCGGATCGTCGGAGAGCGCGATGCCGGCGGGAAGAACCGTCGGATCGAAATTGACGTCGCGGCAGACTCCCTGCCCCTCGCCTACCAGCCGCTCGACCGTCAGGGTTCCGACATCGACCTTCTCCCGGTCCGCGGGCCAGGCGAGCGTCGCATCACGGGTCGGGTCGCCTGGCTGGCCGAGGGTCACGATCAGCCGCCATTGCAGCGGCCCCTTGGCAATACGGGCAATCAAGGCGTCGAACAGATAGTTCGTGTCCGTCTGAGTGGCTTTGGTGTCCGCAGCCTCGAAAGGCTGGAGCGGCACCATCGACCAGCGCACCGGGGTCGATCGCCCGGCTGCGTCGATGAAGCGGAAGGCATTGAGGCCGTTATAGGTCGCATTGTCGAAGCCCGAGGCAAGCGGCTGGGCGCCGATCGCCGCCAGGGCTTTGCCGCTCTCGGGATGCCGGCCGAGAAAGGCCTTCACGGCCGCGGGATCCGGCTTGCCTGTCGCCGGATCGGCGCGGGTGGCCAGCAGCAGCTCGTAGAGGCCCTCCGGCGTGTTGACGGGAAAAACCGGGATGTTGATCATGCCGGTGCGCCATTCCTCGCCGTCCGGAAGTGTGAATCGGATGGCCATGCTGCGGACGGTCTCCGGTGCGTCAGCGACGAATGGCTGCCCGCCGGCAAACGCGAAGCGGCCGATGAGCGGGATGCGGCCGGGCTGGAAGACGACGGCCTTCGACAGGCGCGCGCCCTGGCCATTGCTGTCGAAGACGCCGATGAGGCAGAGGCCCTTGGCATGATTGCGGCGGAAGCCCGGAAAGATGCCGTTCACCGCCTCGAACCTGTCGGTGAATTTGATCGGCGTCAGGCGCTCCGGCGACAGCCACCCGCCCGTATAGGCGAAGGCCGCCAGAACGACGAACAGGATGAGCCCGATCACCGCCAGCCGCAGCAGCAGCGAGGCGGGGGTCAAAGGTGGCGGTGCCGATTCCGTCATGGCGAATCGGTTTGCGGAAAGTAGAGCATTCGTCTCTGGTCTCCCCTGGTACGCGGGATAGCGGTTGGCAGTCATGCCGCCACGACTGTCGGTTAAATAGGGGCAAGGACCGCAAGACTCAATGCGCGGGCCGATGCGATGAACGCGGCCCGGGAATCCGCCGTCACTGTCCCGGAAGAGCTCCGCAGGGCCGGGGTCTCCGCCTTCCCCGGCCGGCGTGGTAAGCTGCGGTTACGCGCCCGGGGGGACAGAAGGCGGTCGCGCTGCGACAAGGGCCTGATCGACGTGCATGACGCCCCGGTCGATGAAAGGAGCACCCATGCGCTGGTTTCATCTGGCAGTCATCATCCTCTTCGTCGCAGTGATCTTGATCTTTGCGTTTCAGAACCTGGACGTCGTCACCGTGGCCTTCCTCGGTTTCAGCGCCCGCGCGCCGCTCGCGGTGGTGATCCCGATCATCTATCTCCTCGGCGCAGCCACGGGCGGCAGTCTGATCGCCCTGTTGCGCCGGTCCTATGAGAGGTCGAAGCGAGGCGTGGCCGCTTCCTAGAACTTCGGTCTAGGAGTTCTCTGGCTGAGCCGTCGCGGCGGAGGAGATCCCTTCATCGCCGCTCTCGGCCTGCGCCGAGAGGGCGGTGCGAATGGAGAGCGCGCCGAGAAGGGCAGCGAGGAGGGCGAATCCCGTCCCCACGAGGAAGGCGTGATAGCCGGCAGTGAGTGCCTCGCGCGAGGAAAGGCC
>DATBBO010000269.1:0-18037 GCA_036270995.1 Dongiaceae bacterium
CTTCCATCGCGGCCGCCTCGTCGGCCTCTTCTCCTGCACCAGCCATATCGTCGATCTCGGCGGCATCGGCTTCGGGCCGGATGGCACCGATGTCTTCATGGAGGGGCTCTATCTGCCTTTCCTGAAGCTGGTGGACCGCGGTCGGGTGAACGAGACCCTGATGGCGATCGTCAAGGCCAACACGCGCCTGCCGGTGGAGACCGAGGGCGATATCTATTCGCTCATCAACTGCAACGAGATCGGCTGCCGGCGCCTCAGCGAGATGATGGCGGAGTTCGAGCTCGCCACACTGGAGGATCTCTCGGCCCATATCCTGGACAGCTCGCGCAGCGCCGTGCTCGCCGAGATCGCGAGGCTGCCGCGGGGAAGCTGGCGTTACGAGATGACGGTGGACGGCTATGACGCGCCGATTACGCTGGCAGCCACCACCACCATAGCCGCCGACGCAGTCACGGTGGATTTCGCCGGCACCTCGCCCGCGGCGCGCTTTGGAGTCAACAGCCCGCTCGCCTATACCACGGCCTATTCGGTCTTCGGCCTCTCCTGCGCGATCGCGCCGCGCGTTCCCAACAACGCCGGCTCGCTCTCGGCCTATGGCGTGACGGCCCCGCCCCATACCATCGTCAACGCGCTGCCCCCGGCACCCGTGGCCTCGCGCCATCTCATTGGCCAGATGCTGCCGGACGTCGTGTTCGGCTGCCTCCGCCAGGCGATCCCCGACCGGGTCCCGGCGGAGGGCACCTCCTGCATCTATCTCATGACCTTCCGCTCCCGCGATGCGGAGGCGGAGCGCCGCTTCGCCATCTCCGTCGTCACCAATGGCGGCACCGGCGCGCGTCCCGGCAAGGACGGGCTTTCGGCGACGGCCTATCCCAGCGGCGTCAAGGGCACGCCGGTCGAGATCGTCGAGACCACCACGCCGCTGCTCTTCTGGCGCAAGGAACTGCGCCCGGATTCCGGCGGCGCCGGCACCCATCGCGGCGGTCACGGGCTGGAGCTGGAGATCGAGAATCGCTCCGCCGGCCCGATCGAGATTCTCGCCGCCTTCGACCGCACGAAGTTCCCGCCGCGCGGTCGCGATGGCGGCGGCCCCGGGAAACGCGCCTATCTCGGCCTCAAGGCCGCGGGCAAGCGGCTCGAGGGCAAGGGCCTCCAGGAGATCCCGGCCGGCGAGCGCCTTCTCCTCCACACCCCCGGCGGCGGCGGAATCGGCGATCCCCGCCGGCGTGACACCGCGGCCATGGCCGCGGATATGAAGAACGGCGTCGTGTCGCCGGAGGCTGCACTTGGGGATTATGGAGTTGAATCGGCGGAGTAGCGCACTTCTCCGTCGTTCTCACGAAGGGGAATCCAGTGGCCTCAGTTCCTCTCTCGCCTCACCCCAGCGCGCGCTTCTCGTAGACATCGCGGATGCGCGTGCCGTCCCAGACGTAGCAAAGGTGGCGCTCCTGGCGCGCATTGGCGAAGAGGCGCGGGCGGAAGCCGGCGGCGCAATGGCCGCCTTCATGGCGCACACTGTCATAGACGATGCCGTTTGAGCCCGCGCGGCGCAGTTCGCGGGCGAGACGCTGGGAGGCGCCATAGTCCGACGGGTCATAGACATCAGCGAGCTCGGCCTTACGGCCGCGAAGATCATGCAGCGGCCCTTTCAGGTCGAGGGCATAGGCGCGCATGTCGAGCTCCATCCTGGGCTCGGCGGTCGCGCTGAGGAAACGCTCGCGGTGATGACGCGTCTCGGCGATCGCCGTCTCGATGCGCCGCGCCGCGTAGAGCACGCCGAAGCTGCCATCGCTGAAGCGGCTGCCGGAGGGATTCAGATGGGTGAAGGCCGCCATGATTATGGAGGCGCCCGGGCCGCTGACGCGATCCTCCGGCGGCACCAGCGCGATCTCGCCGATCTCCTCGCGGATGCGCGGGTTGGTCAGCGATTCCACCGCCGCCAGCGCCTCCCAATCCTCCGGCGGTGCGATGCGCTCGAAGAGGTCGATGGGCGGGTAGCGGCTGGGCACGACCCGCCAGCAGGGCCTCCACGCGACGCGCCGCTTCGCTGGGATCATGCCCAGCCGCCGCGCTCGGCGTCGAGATACTGGCGCACGCGGTAGAGATCGGCGACCTGGCCCGACAGCATCTGGTCGAGCGCCGAGCGGCCGGCGAAGACCGGTGCCGCATTGGGCTTCCGGATCCAGCGATCCGCGGCCTGCTCATCGGGCAGCAGGATCTGAAGGGCCTTGTAGATGCCGAGGATGTAGGAGAGGCGCTCCAGCGTGTCCCGCGGCAGCTCGACCTGCGGGTCCTTCTGCCATTTGTAGAAGGTCGATCGCGCGCTCAGTCCGAGGAGAGTCATCTGCTCCCTGACCGAGAGATGCCAGAGCAGGGCGATGCGGAAGAATGCCTTCAGCGCCGATGCCGAGAGCGCGCGACGATCCGGTTTGGCTTCGACGGGGACAGTCATCGTCATTCCATAAATGGACCTGTTATCGATTTTGTCCACATATGGGCGAGAGTCAAGGGGCGGAGGCTGCGCCTTGCCTCCCGGCGCCCCGGGGGATAGGGTAGCGCCGCTCCCGACCCTCGGACGGATCCCAAGAGCAACCGCCTTGCGATATATCAGCACCCGCGGCGCCGTCTCGGCGCTTGGCTTCGACGATGTCCTGCTGACCGGCCTCGCCCGGGACGGCGGGCTCTTCCTGCCCGAAAGCTGGCCGGTGCTGGACCTCAAGTCATTGGTGGGGCTCGATTATCCGACGCTGGCCAGCCGGGTCATGCAGCCCTTCCTGGGCGGTCGCCTGGGCGAGGCGGCCTTCGCCCGGCTGGTAAGCGAGGCCTATGCCGGCTTCGACCACCGGGCCGTCGCCCCCTTGCGTCAGATCGACGCGCGGACCTGGCTGCTGGAGCTTTTCCACGGGCCCACTCTGGCCTTCAAGGACGTGGCTCTCCAGCTCCTGGGCCGGCTCTACGACCATGTTCTGGCGGAACGCGCCCAGCGGATCACGATCGTCGGGGCCACCTCCGGCGATACGGGCTCGGCGGCCATCGAGGCCTGCCGCGACCGCGACCGGATCGACATCTTCATCCTTCATCCCGAGGGCCGCACCTCGGAGGTCCAGCGCCGCCAGATGACGACGGTGCTCTCCCCCAATGTGCGCAATATCGCGATCCAGGGTTCCTTCGACGACTGCCAGGATCTCGTGAAGGCCATGTTCGCCGATGCCCGGTTCCGCGAGGAGATGCGCCTGGCGGCGGTCAATTCCATCAACTGGGCCAGGGTCATGGCCCAGATCGTCTATTATGTGGCCGCCGCCCTTGCCCTGGGCGCGCCCGCCCGCCGCGTCGCCTTCGCCGTGCCGACGGGCAATTTCGGGAATGTCTATGCCGGCTATGCCGCGCGGGCCATGGGCCTGCCCATCGAGAAGCTCATCATCGGTTCCAACAGTAACGATATCCTGACCAGGTTCATCGCTGGCGGCGCCATGGAAATCGGCCAGGTGCATCCCACATTGAGCCCCAGCATGGATATCCAGATCTCGAGTAATGCTGAGCGGCTGCTGTTCGACCTTTACGGGCAGGATGGAGGCCGGCTGACGGCGGCGATGCGCGAGTTTCGCGAGACCGGCCGGCTCGCTCTCGATGCAGCGCAGCACAAACAGTTGAAGGCGCTCTTCGCAGGCCATCGCCTGGATGATCGCGAGACCCTGGCGACGATGGCAGCGCTCTACCGCGAGACCGGAGAGCTGATCGATCCCCATAGCGCCATCGGCGTGGCGGCGGCCCGCGCCGTGCCGCTCGATCCCGATATCGCCGTGGTCGCGCTCGCCACGGCGCATCCGGCCAAGTTCCCCGCGGCGGTCGAGAAGGCGACGGGCGTCCGCCCGGCGCTGCCGCCGGCGCTTGCGGATCTCGACCGACGCCCCGAGCGCTTCGCAGTCCTGCCCAATGATCTGGGGGTGGTCGAAGCCCATATCCGCAACGAAATCGCCAAAGGAGAGGCGGCATGATCCGCGTCACCCGCCTGGCCAATGGATTCACGGTCGCCAGCGACCGGATGGATTCGGTCGAAACCGTCTCCCTCGGTGTCTGGGCCGATGTCGGCACACGCAATGAGCCGGCGGAGATCAACGGCGTCTCCCATCTGCTGGAGCATATGGCCTTCAAGGGCACCGAGCGCCGCTCGGCCCGCGCGATCGCTGAGGAGATCGAGGCGGTGGGTGGGCACCTCAACGCCTATACTGCCCGCGAGCAGACCGCCTACTACGCCAAGATCCTGGCCGGCGACTTGCCGCTGGCCGTCGATATCATCGGCGACATCCTTCAGCACTCGACCTTCGATGCCGAGGAGCTTGCCCGCGAGCGCGCCGTGGTACTGCAGGAGATCGGCCAGGCCGAGGACACGCCGGACGACATCGTCTTCGACCATTTCCAGTCGGCCGCCTTCCCCGATCAGCCCATGGGCCGGCCGGTGCTGGGCAAGGCCGAGATCGTCGGCAGCCTCTCGGGCGAGACCATCCGGGGCTACATGCATCGCCATTACGCGCCGAGCCGCCTGGTGCTCGCTGCGGCCGGGCTGGTGGATCACGAGAAGCTGGTCGAGCTTGCCCGCGCGGCCTTCGCCGAGCTGCCTGCGGGCGACGCGGCCGATCCGGAGCCCGCGCGCTATATGGGCGGGGAAATCCGCGTCGAGCGCGATCTCGAGCAGGTGCATGTGGTGATGGGCTTGCCGGGTGTGGGCTATCTCGATCCCGATTACTACGCCCTCGGCCTGCTCTCGACCGTGGTCGGCGGCGGCATGAGCTCGCGCCTGTTCCAGGAGATCCGCGAGAAGCGCGGCCTCGTCTACAGCATCTACAGCTTCGCCTCCTCCTTCCACGATGGCGGGCTCTTCGGCATCTATGCCGGCACCGGCGAGCGCGAGGCGGCGGAGATCCTGCCGCTCCTGATCGAGGAGCTGAACCGCGTGCCGACGACGGTGACGGAAGAGGAGCTGGCGCGCGCACGCGCGCAGTCCAAGGCCGGCATCCTGATGGCACGGGAATCGACGAGCAACCGGGCGGAGCAGCTCGCCAGTCAGCTCCTCACTTATGGCCGGCCCCTGCCGCCGGAGGAGATCATCGCCCGCATCGAGGCGGTGGACGTGCCCCATCTCGCGCGCATCGCCCGGCGCCTGACCGCTGGGGCGCCGACGCTTGCCGCCCTCGGTCCGCTCGGCCGCTTGGCCCACCTCGATCAGGTGGCCGCCCGCCTCGCTGCCTAGCCCACTTCATGTGAGTGGGGGATGATTCGCTTCGCCATCGGTCGCGGTCCGCGGCTCGAGACGGCGAGGCTCTATCTGCGCCGGCCGCGGCTGACGGACTGGCGCGCCTGGGCGAACCTGCGCGCCGCCAGCCGTGATTTCCTCGTCCCCTGGGAGCCGACCTGGCCCGACGATGCGCTGACCATCGCTGCCTATCGCCGGCGGCTGCGCCAGATGGCGGCGGAATGGCGCAGCGATCAGGGCTATGGTCTCTTCATCTTCGCCGCCGCCGGGGATGCGCTGGTGGGTGGAGTCAATCTGAGCAATGTCCGCCGCGGCGTCGCCCAGGCCTGCAGCCTCGGCTATTGGATGGGGGCGGCCTTCGCCCATCAGGGCATGATGGGCGAGGCGATGAACGTGCTGCTGCCCTACACTTTCGAGCGCCTCGGGCTTCATCGCATCGAGGCCGCCTGCCTGCCGCACAACAAGGCGAGCCGCGCGCTCCTGGCCAAGCTCGGCTTCCGCGAGGAGGGCCATGCGGTCAAATATCTGAAGATCAACGGCATCTGGCAGGACCATGTCCTGCACGCGCTTCTGGCCGAGAATTACAGCGCGCCGGCGATGGGCTGACTAGGCGTGGCCTGCTTCGCCGGAGAGCCGATCGACGCGCACCCCGATCTTGCCGATCGCGCGCTCCCATTTGTCGTCGAGCTGGGCATCGAAGAGGATGGCCTCATCGGCCGGTGCCGAGAGCCAGCCATTGGCCTGGATCTCGGAATCGAGCTGACCGGCGCCCCAGCCGGCATAGCCCAAAGCCAGCAGGCTCTGGCGCGGGCCGGCGCCGCCGGCGATGTTGCGCAGGATGTCGAGGCTCGCGGTGAGCGCCACATCCTCGCCGATCTGCATGGTGCCCTCATCGCTGTAGTCGGCAGAATGCAGCACGAAGCCGCGGCCCGTATCCACCGGCCCGCCGAAATGGACGCGGATATCGCGGCCCAGCGGCGGCCGCTCGATGCCGAGCTGGGCCAGAAGGTCCGGGAAGGTGAGGGAGCCCACCAGCCGGTTGAGGACCAGCCCCATGGCCCCGTCGGCATTATGGGCGCACATGAATATCACCGTGCGGGTGAAGCGGGGATCGCGCATGCTCGGCATGGCGACGAGGAGCTGCCCCGTCAGATAGCCGGCCGTGAATTGCTCAACCATGACCTAAACCTGGGTGTCGAGCCTGTCCCTCACAAGCGCGAGTCTAGCACGGTTTTGTGAGGGGCGGCGCCCGGAGTTTATGGCTATCTCTCAGACTTCTTCGGAATATAGTCCCGGCCCATGAAAAGGTTCCGGCTTCTCTTTTCTGCTCTGATGCTTCTGCTGCCTTCGGTCGCGTTAGCCCAACCCGCCTCCGACTGGGCGGCGACGGCCCAGACGAAGGTGCGCCTCGTCTCGGCCGTCACCGGCAGCGAAGGCGCGAAGGTCGTGCCCCTGGGACTCCAATTCGTCCTGAAGCCGGGGTGGAAGACCTATTGGCGCTCGCCGGGGGATGCAGGCGTGCCGGTCACTCTCGACTGGTCCGGCTCGACGAATCTCGCTGGCGCCGAAATCTCCTGGCCCGTGCCTCGGCGCTTCAGCCTCTTCGGCCTCGATACCTTCGGCTATGAGGACGAGGTGGTCTTGCCCATCGCCGCCCGTCCGGCAGATCCCGGGAAGCCCTTGTCGCTCCGGCTCAAAGCGAACTATCTCGTCTGCGAGAAGATCTGCATTCCCTATACCGCCGATCTTGCCCTCAATCTGCCGGCGAGCCCACCGGCCCCGAGCGAGTTCACCCAGCTCATCGACCGCTATGCCAGCCGGGTGCCGAGCGAGGGGCATGGGCTGAAGCTCCTCTCGGCCAATGCCGAGGGCAACAGGCTCGCGGTGGCGGTCGCCTCCGCTTTGCCGATGACCGCGCCCGATCTTCTGGTCGAGGGACCGGCGGGTCTGCACTTCGCCGCCCCGAAGGTGACCCTCGAGCAGGGCAACCGGGCGGCTAGATTCGTCATCGATGTTGGTCGCGACGATAAGAGCCCGGAGATTGCCGGCACGCCCCTGGTGCTGACCGTGGTCGACGGAATTCGTGGTCTGGAGGCGAAGGTGGTGCCCCAACCGGCGCTCGCCGGTTCGGCCTGGATAACGGCCGTTCTGGCAGCCCTCCTGGGCGGGCTGATTCTGAATCTGATGCCGTGCGTGCTGCCGGTTCTCTCGCTGAAGCTGCTCGCCTTCGTGGGACGGAGCGATGTCCCGCGGCGGCAGGCGCGGCTCGGCTTCCTCGCCAGCGCCGCCGGCGTGATGGCGAGCTTTCTGGTGCTCGCTGGCCTTCTCGCCGCGCTCAAGGCAGGCGGCCAGGCGGTGGGCTGGGGGCTGCAGTTCCAGCAGCCTCTCTTCCTGACCGGCATGGCCTTCCTGGTCACGGTCTTCGCCGCCAATCTCTGGGGCCTGTTCGAGGTGCCGCTTCCGGGCTTCGCCGGTGCGCTGGCCGGTGCCGCCAACCGCAGCCGTGGGCTGGCGGGCGATTTTCTGGCGGGTGCCTTCGCCACTCTCCTCGCGACCCCCTGTACGGCGCCCTTCGTGGCGACGGCCGTGGGATTCGCGCTGGCGGGCGGCCCCGGGGAGATCTTCGCCATCTTCGTCGCTCTCGGCCTTGGCCTCGGCGCGCCCTATCTGTTGTTGGCCGCCGCACCCTCTCTGGCCCGGCATCTGCCGCGGCCGGGGCCCTGGATGATCTGGCTGAAGCGGGCGCTGGGGATCGCGCTGCTGGGCACAGGCATCTGGCTGCTCGCCATCCTCGCCGGCCAGATCGGCTTCAAGGGAAGCGTGCTCGCGGGTGCTGCCCTGCTGCTGCTGCTCGTCTTCCTGGCGCTGCGCCGCCTCGCGCCGGCGGAGAAATGGACGGGAGTCGCGGCCATGGCGGTGGTCGCGCTGCTGGCGCCTATGGTCATGGCTCGCACGCCGCCCGAGGCCGCGCTGGCGGCCGGGGAGAAGCTCTGGCGCAAGTTCGACGAGACGGAGATCGCCCGCCTCGTGGGCGAAGGGCATGTCGTGCTGGTGGATGTGACCGCCGATTGGTGCATCAACTGCCAGGTCAACAAGCTGCTGGTCCTGGACCGTGGCTGGACGGGCGAGGCGCTTGCTTCCGGGCGTGTCATCGGGCTGAAGGCGGATTGGACGAATCCCGACCCGGCGATCTCGAATTATCTGGCAGGCTTCGCGCGCTACGGCATTCCCTTCAACGCGGTCTATGGACCCCGCGCGCCCCACGGGCTGCCGCTGCCTCCCGTGCTGACGGAAGCCGCGGTCCGCCAGGCCGTCGAGGAGGCCGGTGGCGGCTGACAAAGCCCTAATCCCGGCGCGGTTGACCGGCGAGGACACATGCCTATGTTAAGGGCCTCTTTCGGGCTCGGTTTGTTCGATGTGATGAAAGGATGAAGCTCATGGCCATCAAGGTCGGCGACAAGGTTCCCTCGGCGAAGCTCCAGATCAAGACCAAGGACGGCGTGCAGACGAAGACGACCGACGAGCTGTTCGGCGGCAAGAAGGTGGTGCTTTTCGCCCTTCCGGGCGCCTTCACCCCCACCTGCTCGGCCAAGCATCTGCCGGGCTTCGTGAACAACTTCCAGGCGATCAAGGCAAAGGGCGTGGACGCCATCGCCTGTCTCTCTGTGAACGACGCCTTCGTCATGGATGCCTGGGGCAAGGATCAGAACGTCGAGGACAAGGTGATGATGCTGGCCGACGGCAATGCCGATTTCACCAAGGCGGTCGGCCTCACCATGGACGGCACGGGCTACGGCATGGGAACACGCTCTCAGCGCTATGCCATGGTCATCGACCATGGCGTGATCAAGGCTCTCAATGTGGAGGCGCCGGGCGCCTTCGAGGTCTCGAGCGCGGAATCGATCCTGAAGGCCCTCTGAGCCTTCGGCATAGGAAGGCACGACGCCCCGCGGCATCGCCGCGGGGCGTTTTCTTTTCAGGATCTGCGGCGCAGCGTGCAGGCGAGAGAGGGCATGGCGTAGATGGAGTGCCGCCCGAGCATCGATGCGGCGCGGTAGTAGAGGGACTTGAGACGTCCGTCCCGCCGCCGCAAGCCTCCGCCCACATAGGGCACGTAAATGGGGAAGGTCGCGAGGTAGTCGCGGCGCGAGGCGAAATGGAGGAAACGCGAAACGACGCGGAAGGCGGGCAGCTCGGCGAGGAGGCTGCGCGGCGACCAGAAGAGATTGTCATTCTCGCGCGCTTCGCGGCCGCAGAGCCTGGCGTAGCGTGCCCTGAGAGGAAGCGGAAGCCAGTGGCAGAAAGGCAGGCTCGTGTCATGGGCTATGACCGGAAAATAGAGATTCGGCGTGGTGACGATGATCATCTCCGCCGCAACGCGGCCGAGATCGCGCACGGCCGGGCGTGAGCGTCCGATATGCTCGATCACCTCGATGCAATAGACGACGCGCGCCTCGCCATCGGCAAGCGGCAGCTCGCCCAGCTTGCCGACCCGCCAGTCGATCCGATGGTCGACGCCGAGGATGCCGGCGATGCGCCTTGCCGCGTCGAGGCGCGCCTCGTCCATGTCCACGGCGATGATCCGGGCCGGGCTGTGGAGCGCAAACGCGATGGCGAGCCAGCCATAGCCGGTGCCGATATCCGCCACGACATCCTCGGGGCCGAGACCGGTGAAGGCACCGAGTGGTTCGACATAACGGCGCCCGTAATAGTCGATGGCGCCGTCGAGATCGATGTCGCGATAGACGCCCCGGGAAAAATGGGGGATGGCGCGGATCGCCTGCGTCTGCTCGGTGCTGAGGGGACGGATCAGGGTCATGCTCGGCCTTTACGCTCCGGGCTAAAGGCTTGGCAGTGTCACAGGGCTCCCCGAAAAAGGTGGGATATGTTTGGGGCGAAGAATTACAAAGTGTTGAAGCACTTTGCTTTTCCGCGCCACAGTTGCAGCGTCCCGTGACCGGGATTCCGGGTCGCAGAAGAATGATTGAAGGAGAGGCGCGCCACTCGCGGGCTTAGTGCAGCTTCTTCTCGAGCTCGCCGATGGACTGTTCGATGAGGGCGCCGGCGTGGCCCGGGGACAGATGCCGGGTCAGGATCTCCCTGGCGGCAGCGACGGCGAGATCGACCGCCTCGTTGCGGACATCGGCCAGCGCCTGCGCCTCCGCCTGGGCGATCTTGTCCAGAGCCATGCGCTCGCGCCGCTTCAGCATGGCTTCGAGATTCGCGGCGGCATCCTTCCTCAGGGTCTCGGCCTCATCGCGGGCGCGGGCCAGAAGATCGGCTGCTTCCTTGGCGGCGGATTTCTGCTTCGCTTGATACTCGCTCAGCAGGGCCTCGGCCTCCTCGCGGAGACGCCGGGCCTCGTCGAGGTTCGCCTTGATGCGCGCCCCGCGGTCATCCAGCCCCTTGTTCATCGCTTTCAGGATCGGCTTGGCGAACAGCGCGATGAAGACGATGAAAGCGACGGCGACCCAGGTTTCGGGATCTCTGAGGAAGTCCATTACGCGCGCTCCTGCTTGGCAGTGCCTTGCTGCGAAGCCTGGATCGCCTCGGCCACGTCCTGAGGGGCGGGCGCCGCCCCGACGAGACGCGTCACGAGATCGCGGGCGGCATCGCCCGCGACGTTCTTCAGCTCAGCCAGCGCCTTGGTCTTGGCCTCGGCGATCCCGGCCTCGGCGGCCCTGGCCCTCTCGGCAAAGGATGCGGCAAGCTCGCCTTCGCGCCGGGCGGCCTCGGCCGCCATGGCTTCCGCGGTCTGCTTCAGCTCGGCCTGGGCGGTGGCCCGGGCCTCTCCGATCGCCTTGCGATAGGCGGCCAGAGTCACCTCCGCTTCCGACCTCAGCTTCTCGGCCCGTGCGATATCCCCCTGAAGCTGGGAGTCGCGATCGCCCAAGGTGCGGGCGATGCTCGGCAGAACCAGCATCGAGAGGACGACGTACAGCGCCACGAAGGTGACGACGAGCCAGAAAATCTGGGTCGGGTAGTCGGAGAAGACGAGCTGCGGCATCGGCGGATGCTTAGAACACGAACAGCAGCAGCATCGCGATGACGAGGGCGTAGAGCGCGACGGCCTCGGTCAGCGCGAAGCCCAGCAGCACGTTGCCGAACACCTTCGGCGCCGCGGCGGGGTTGCGCAGCGAGCCGGAGATGTAGCTGCCGAAGATCTGTCCGATACCAACGCCGACTCCGGCGAGGGAGATGGTTGCGAGGCCGGCGCCGATCAGCTTGGCGGCATTTGCGTCCATGGAAATCAGTCCTTCTGGCTTGAGTGAAACGAGAAACTCAGTGAGCGTGCAGGTTGAGGGCGTCGTTGAGATAGATGCAGGCCAGGATCGCGAAGACATAGGCCTGCAGGAAGGCGATCAGCAGTTCGAGGCCGAACAGTGCCACCACGAAGGCCAGTGGCGCCCAGCCAGCGAGAATGCCGAGAGAGACGACGAAGCCGGCGAAGACCTTCAGCATCGTATGGCCCGCCATCATATTGGCGAAGAGCCGGATCGAGAGGCTGATGGGCCGGGTCAGATAGCTGATGAACTCGATCACGACGATGAGCGGCAGCAGGAAGACCGGCACGCCGGAGGGCGCGAAGAGCCTGAGGAAGCCCACGCCGTTGCGCGCGAAGCCGATGACCGTGACGCCGATGAAGACGACCATCGCCATGACGAAAGTCACGATGATGTGGCTGGTCGGCGTGAAGTTGTAGGGAATAAGGCCGAGCAGGTTGCAGAACAGGATGAACATGAAGAGCGTGAAGATGAAGGGGAAATAGCGCATCCCGTCATGCCCCGAATTCTCCCGCACCATATTGGCGACGAATTCGTAGGACATCTCCGCCAGCGACTGCCAGCGCCCGGGGACCAGCGCATGGCGGCGCATGCCGAGCGTCAGGAACAGAGTCACGAGCACGATCGCGACGACCATCGCGACGGCGGAATTGGTGATCGAGGCATCGATGCCGCCGATATGGATCGTGACGATCCGGTGGATCGCAAATTGCTCGAGCGGGTTAGCGCCTTCGGCCACGTCGGAATATCCCCTAACCGTCCCGGTTCATTTCCTTGGCCGCCCGGAAAACATTGAGCAAGCCAGCCGCAGCACCCAGGAAGAAGAACACCAGCAGGAACAGCGGCATGGTCCCCAACCACCGGTCGAGCAGCCAGCCGATGCCTCCGCCGATCGCCAGAGCCACGACCAACTCGACGCCGATCCGGAAGGCGAAGCCGTAAGCCGATTGCCGCGCAAGCGCGCCGGGACCGACCTTCTTCACCGCCTCATCGGGCGCTCGCTCGCGCAGCCTGCGCAAGCGCTCATCGAGATCGTCCAACCGTTTTGCTGGTTCACCCTTCGGGGGTTCGCCCTCGCTCATCGGTCGCACCGGTCAAGCGGCCCCACAGCAACCATCTGGCGATCACCATCCCGGAACCGCAAGGCGGCGGCACCTTAAGGTTGAGGCTGGTCCCTGTCAAGCGACAGGAGGCCGCAGTCAAGTGCCTGACTTGACAGCAGGATTTCACGCCGTCGCGCGGAGCTCGTCGGCCTCGTGCAAGTCGACGGAGACGAGCTGCGACACGCCGCGCTCAGCCATGGTGACACCGAAGAGGCGGTCCATCCGGGCCATGGTCATCCGATGGTGGGTGATGACCAGGAAACGGGTTGCGCTGCTGTGGCCAAGCTCCTCGATCAGGGTGCAGAACCGGTCCACATTGGCGTCGTCCAGGGGCGCGTCGACCTCGTCCAGCACGCAGATCGGCGTGGGATTGGCGAGGAAGACACCGAAGAGAAGGGCGATCGCGGTCAGCGCCTGCTCGCCGCCGGAGAGCAGCGAGAGCACCTGGAGGCGTTTGCCGGGCGGGCTCGCCATGATCTCGAGCCCGGCCTCCAGCGGATCCTCGTTCTCGGTCAGCGCGAGATGGGCGCGGCCACCGCCGAAGAGGCGGGTAAAGAGCTCCTCGAAGTTCTTGTTGACCACCTCGAAGGCCGCCAGCAACCGCTCGCGCCCTTCGCGGTTCAAGCTGGAGATTCCCTGACGGAGCCGCGCGATGGCATTGATCAGATCGGTGCGCTCGTTCTGCAGGCCTGAGAGCTGTGTATCGATCTCCGCCGCCTCGGTTTCGGCCCGGAGATTGACCGGCCCGATATTCTCGCGCTCGCGAATCAGGCGCTGGATGCGCGTCTCGGTCTGCTCGCGGCCCGGCAGATCCTCGCCGGGGTCGAGCTCGGCGATGGCGAGGGCCTGTTCCGGCGCGCAGTCGAGGCGCTCGCGGAATCGCTCGACCAGGCTGCCGCGCGCTTCCGCCGCCTGGGCAACCGTGCCCTCGGCTCGGACCCGGGATTCCCGCGCGGCGGCGAGATCGGCCTCGGCGCGCTTGAGGGCATGGTCGGCCTCAGTCAGCGCGGTTTCCGCAGCGGCCAGGTGGTCCGCCGCCTCGCGCCGCGCCGCCGCCGCGACTTCGAGGGAGTCCATCAGCGTCCGGCGCTGGGCGGCGATCTCCGCGGGCCGGCGCGACAGCGCCTCGATCTCCGCCTCGAGCGCCTCGCGGCGCTCCGCCAGGCTGGCGAGCTGGCGCTCGGCCGCCTCGGCGCGGGACTGCCAGGACTGACGCTCCTGCTCGATGGCCACCAGGCGCTGGCGGCGGACCTCGGCCTCGCGGCGCAGGCGCTCGGCGGTGCTGCGGCACTCGACGAGATGGCCGCGCTTCTCCGCCAGAAGGGTCTTCGGCTCGCCGAGCCGCGCCCGCGCCTCGCCGAGATCGGGCAGGCCAGCGCGCTCCTCGCCAACGGCCGCCTTCTCCTGCTCGCTCTCGGCCAGGCTCGCATCGGCCGCAGCCGCGGCCTGGTCGAGGGCTGCGAGCCTCCCATCGAGCTGGGCCGCGCGGGCCTGGGCCTCTGTCACCGCCTGGCGCGCCTGGGCCGCGGCACGATAGGCGCCCTGGAGCGCCTGGCGGCAGGCATCGTCATGGGTCGTGGCGTCGCGCTCGGCGCTGCGTGCCTGGGTGAAGGCAGCCTCGGCCTCGGCCAGGATCTGGTTCGCCTCGCCCAGCTCGCGGGTCAGCTCGCCATGCCGGTTGCGCTGGCTGAGACGCACCGCTGCGGCGGTGGGCGCGCCGGCGGCGATGGTGAAACCATCCCAGCGCCAGAGCGCGCCCTCGCGGCTTACGAGCCGCTGGCCCTGGGCGAGGGAGGGCGCCAGCGCGCGGCCAGTCGCCTCGTCGGGGACGACGCCGATCTGGGCCAGGCGTCGGGCCAGCACCGCAGGTCCCTGCACATGGGCCGAGAGAGGCTCCGCGCCTCGCGGCAAGGCAGGACCCGATGACGCCTGATCGGCAGCCGCCTCGCGCCAATGGCGCGGCGCGCCTTCATCCGTGGCCGCAGTCAGATCTTCGCCGAGAGCAGCGCCCAGCGCCGTCTCATAGCCGGGAGCCACCACCAGCTTGTCGAGGACCGGCGGCCAGAGGCCGGAGCCATGGGCGGCGATCAGCTCGCCCAGGGCCGAGGCCTCGGCGCCGAGCTTGTCCCGGCGCGAGCGGGCCTGATCCATGGGCTCGCGCCGGGCATGGGTCGCCTGGCTCGCGCGGTTGCGATCGATATCAGCCTCTTCGGCCTTGGTCTCCGCCTCCTGGCGCGCTTCCTCGGCGGCCGTCAGCGCGGCCTCGGCGGTGAGGCGCGCGCCATCGTCCTTGAGGGCTGCCTCCACCGGCTCGCGCTCGGCGGAGATCTCCGCGCGGCGCTGGTTGAGGCGCGCCAAACGCTGGGCGAGCTCCTCGGCGCGGCGGGCGAGTGCGCTCTCCCGCGCCTCGCCGGCGGCGACGGCCTGGCCCAGATTCAACAGCTCGGCCTCGGTCTCGGCCGCAATGGCTTCCGCGGCCGCAAGGGCGCGGGCGGCTTCCTCGACCAGCGCGGCCGCGTCGCCCTCGGTGCTTTCGATCTCCGAGCGCTCCTCGCCCAGGAGCCCGACCGCAGTCTTGGCATCTGCGGCGAGAGTCTGTTCGCGGGCGATATCCGCCTCGGTCTGGCCGCGCCGGCGCTCGGCCTCGGCGCTGGCGGCGATGACCCGCTTCTCTTCTTCCTCCAGGCTCGCCTGCGCGATGGTCAGGCGCTGCAGCTGGGCGGCGGCCTCGACCTCTCTCTGGCGCAGCGGCGGCAGCGCGCTCGCCGCCTCGGCCTGGCGCGTCGCCTCGGCGGCCGCGCTCGCGGTGGTCTCGATCACCGCAGCCTCGGCCGCGGCGAAGGCGGCATCGGCCTGCTCGGCGCGGGCCACCGTCTCGAGCCATAGCAAATGCAGCAGCACCGCCTCGGCGCGGCGAAGCTGGTCGGCGATATTGCGATAGCGCACCGCCTGGCGCGCCTGCTTCTTCAGGGCCTGGAGCTGGCTCTCGAGCGTGATGATGACATCGTCGAGCCGGGCGAGATTGGCTTCCGCGGCGCGCAGGCGTAGCTCGGCCTCGTGGCGGCGCGAATGCAGGCCGGTGATGCCGGCGGCCTCTTCCAGGAGGCCGCGGCGGTCGGTGGGCTTGGCGTTGATCAGGGCGCCGATGCGGCCCTGGCTCACCAGTGCGGTGGAATGGGCGCCGGTCGAGGCGTCGGCGAAGAGAAGCTGCACGTCGCGGGCGCGCGCCTCCTTGCCGTTGACCTCATAGCTGGAGCCCGCGCCGCGATCGATGCGCCGGCGGATCTCGAGCTGCTCGAACTCGTTGAACATCGCCGGCACCTTCCGGTCGGCATTCTCGAGCACGACCTCGACCTCCGCGACATTGCGCGCCGGGCGGCCCGAATTGCCGGAGAAGATGACGTCGTCCATCTCGCCCCCGCGCATGCGCTTGGCGGAGGTCTCGCCCATGACCCAGCGCAGCGCCTCGACGAGATTGGATTTGCCGCAGCCATTGGGGCCGACGATGCCCGTCAGCCCGGTATCGATCACGAGCTCGGTCGAATCGACGAAAGATTTGAAGCCGGAGAGACGGAGCTTGGTGAACTGGACCAAGGGTCAGGCTTCTCGGCGCAAAAGGGCGACGCCCGACGAGAGGGGGATGGTCTTATGACCCTGGCTTCGCCCCATCACGACTGACCAAGGGCCTGGTCGAGCAGCTTCTTGAAGTCGCCATAGGGCAGCTCGCCGGCATGGGTCGTGCCCTTGATGACGAAGGTCGGCGTCGCGTCGACCTTGTACTTGTCATTGGCCTCCTGCACCCGGGTCAGGATCTTGTTTTTCAGCGCCTCGTCATTGAGGCAGGCCTCGAAGGCCTTGTCGTCGACGCCGACGCTGGCGCCGATCTGCTTCAGGGCCGTCAGCGGGTCGGATTGGGTGAGCCAATAATCCTGGCTCTGGAAAAGCTGGTCGACGAGGCTGAAATAGCGCATGGGCGAGGCGCAGTGCGCCAGGATCGCCGCCTGGAAGGCCGGCCGGTTCAGCGGGTAGTCGCGGAAGATCCAGCGCACCAGGCCCTTGTCGATGTAGTCCGCCTTGATCTTGGGCAGGACTTCCTTGTTGAAGTTGGCGCAATGGGGACAGGAGAGGGAGGCGTATTCGATCACCGTGACCTTGGCGTCCGGCTTGCCGAGATACATGTCGTCCGGATAGATCGTGTCCGTCGCATCGGCGAGCTGAACCGCGACGCTGCTCTTTGCCGCCTTCGCCGGGAGCGAGGCTGTCGCCAAGCCCACAGCCACTAATAGTGGGACGAGAGCCGCGACAATCCACATCTTGCGCATTGAGCCTCCTCGCAGCGATCGCTGCATTTTCGCGCTATTTGGCAGGATTCGGGTGACGGCGCAACCCCTTGACCGCTCGACCGAGCTCCTCCAGGGCCCGGCGGAGCTCGGGATCCTCGATTCGGCCCAGGTCGCTGGCAAGCTTCTTCTCCTCGGCCGGATTGAGCCCCTGGGGGGCGAGCAAGGCCGGGGGCCTGGGGCGGGGGAGCCGCCCCTGCTCGAATTTGAGCCGCGCCACCGCCCCGTAGCCGAGATAGCCGTTGATCCGCTCCAGGAGCTGGGGGGCCATGTGCTGGAGCTCGACGGCGAAGGCGCTGCGGACCCTGAGGACCAGACTGCCGTCGCGCCGCTCCCCCTTGGGGAAAGTGAGCCGCAGCGGCTTGGCATGGCGGGCGACCTCCTCGCCGACGATGGCCGCCCAATCGGCGATCAGCCCGCCCTCGCCGAAGCCGCGCCGGCCCATGGGCTTGCCCACCAGACCCGGCAGCTCGGCGGCGATGGGCCGCATCCGGGCTCGCCGCTCGGTCTCCTGGGGCTTTCGGGTCGACTGGTTCATGGCATCTCTTCCGGGTAATTATCGTAGTTATCGGGGCTCGTGATACCAATCACGAGCAGGAGAACGGTCCCATATGAAAGACATCGCCGATTTCGCCGAGCCGCGGCTGTTCCTGGAGCGCCATCCCGATATCCGCCATGTCGACGCGCTCTATGTGGATATCTGCGGCCGGCCCCGGGGCAAGCGCTGCCCGGTGGAGAAGCTCGCCAGCCTCTATGCCGAGGGGGTGCAGTCGCCGCAATCCCATTTCCTGCTCGATGTGAACGGCGATTCCAGCGATCCCGTCGGGCGGGGCTTCAGCGACGGCGATCCCGATACGACGCTCTATCCCGTGCCCGGCAGCCTCGCCCTCGTGCCCTGGGCGAGCAAGCCCCTGGCCCAGCTCCTGATTGGGGAAATCGGCGGAGAGCGTGAAGGTTTCCCCGTCGATCCGCGCCAGATTCTGGCCGCCGCCTTGGGCCCTCTGGCGGAGCTGGGGCTGAAGCCGGTGATGGCGGTGGAGCTGGAGTTCTATCTCTTCG
>DATBBO010000270.1:0-11357 GCA_036270995.1 Dongiaceae bacterium
CAGGAGACGGCAGAGCGGCAGACCGGTGGCCTTGCCCATGAGGTCCCAGCAGGCGACCTCCAGCCCCGCGATCGCGCAGTGGCCGCACTTGCCGTAATAGAGCGGGACGAAGGTCGCCTTGCTCAGGATGCGCTCGAGATCGAAGGGATTCTCGCCCAGGAACATGGCGGCGATCTCGGTCTCGATCAGTGCCTTGGTGACCTCGCCGCCCAGGGTCTCGCCCAGGCCGACCAGCCCCTCATCGCTGTGCATCCGGATGACGAGCCGCGTCCAATCCGCATTGGCGCCGCCGGACCAGCGGATCGGCGCCACGAAGGGGACATTGACGACCAGCACCTCTATCCGCGAGATCCGCATGCCGCCCCCTCCCCTACCAGGGTGCGCCGCCGGCGATGATGATATCCTCGCCGTTGATGCCGCGGGCTTCCTCCCGGCAGAGAAACAAGGCGAGCGCCGCGATCTCGCTCGTCTCGATCAGCCGCTTCTGCGGATAGCCCGCGGCGATCATCCGGAGATTTTCCTCCACATCGCGTCCCTGCCCGCCCTGGCGCACACGGTGGCTGGAGCCGATGCGCGTCAGGCCCGTATCGACGGTGCCCGGGCTGATGGTGTTGCAGGTCATGCCCTGGGCGGCGCCCTCCAGCGCAACGCAGCGCGCGAGCCCCAGCAGCCCGTGCTTGGAGGCGCAGTAGGCGGCGTGGCGGGCGAAGCCGATGCTCGACGCCGTCGATCCGATATTGACGATGCGGCCCCAGCCGGCGGCCAGCATCCCCGGCAGGCAGCGCCGGGTGGTCCGGTAGGCGCCTGTCAGATTGATGTCGAGCACGGTAAACCAGGTCTCGTCACGGGCTTCGCTCATCAGCTCCTGGGCGCATACCCCCGCCGCGTTCACCAGGATGGCGATGGGCCCAGCGCCGCCACGGCGGCGCGGTGGAAGCCCTCGACCGCATCGTCCGAGCGCAGATCGAACGGCGAGAGAAAGCAGCGTGCGCCGGCGGCCTCGATCTCCGCCTTCGCCTTGCGCATCTCCGATTCCGGTGGCCGGGTGGAATAGGCGGCGCCGATGCCGGCGGAGTCCGGCAGGGAGCCGATAGCGATATCGGCGCCGGCGCGGGCCAAGGCCAGGGCCACGGCCCGCCCGATGCCGGTGGCGCCGCCGGTCACCCAGGCGGCGCGTCCGGCGAGGAATCGCGCCGGCTGCACTTCGGCAAGCGCCACCGCGGCTGTCACGAGCCCTTGGCCACGGCCAAGCCCTGGGCGAAGCCGGCCCTGAGCGCAGTCAGATCGTCGCCGACGGTGACCAGGGCCGCCCCATGGCGGCGCGCGAAGTCGAAGATCTTGGCCCCGGGGGCGGGCAGCGCCCAGATCTTGCCGCTGGCACCCGCGGCATCCGCGATCCTGGCCAGATCCGCCAGATCCTTCTCCGTCGCCCGGAAGGCGCCGCGCCCGCGGGTCATGGAAAGATCGCTGGGCCCGACGAAAAGACCGTCGACAGTATCGAGGGCCGCGATGGCAGCGGCAGCGGCGAGGGCCCCGGGCGTCTCGATCATCGGCAGGCAGAGCGTGCGGCGGTTCTCCTGCCGGAAGAAATCCGGCGCGACGCTCCCATAGCTCATGGTGCGGCTATAGCCGACGCCACGCGAGCCGAGAGGCGGGTATTTCGCCAGCGCCGTCGCCGCCTGCGCATGGGCGAGGTCGGCGA
Source organism: Dongiaceae bacterium (assembly GCA_036270995.1). Lineage (GTDB taxonomy): Bacteria > Pseudomonadota > Alphaproteobacteria > Dongiales > Dongiaceae > DASXQK01. The sequence continues at coordinate 1,703 of DATBBO010000270.1, forward strand.
TCTGGGGCAGGATCACGCCATCGACCCCGGCATCCAGCGCATGCTGGATGGCGACGCGCTCCGCCGCGGCGACCCGCGAATAGACGGTCAGCCCCAAGCGCTTGCAGGCCAGGGTCAGCCGGTCCGCCTCCGCCTGCGGGATGACCCCATGCTCATGATCGAAGATGACGGCATCATAGCCGCAAAGCGTCGCGATCTCGCAGGCCGGTAGGCTCGGATATTCGAGCCAGAAGGCAAGCGCCGGCTTCGACCCCCTGGCGCCGCCACGCGATCCGGCGGATTTGCGCTTTGCCTTCACCATTGCGAGCCCATGGCGATGGTGATGTCCTGGCCCTCGATGCCGAGTGCCTCCGGCCGGCAGAGGAAGACGGCGAGCGCGCCGACCTCTCCCGGCGTCAGATAGCGTTTCTGCGGCAGGCTCTCGGCAACCTTGGCCCGATACTCCTCGACCGAGACGTCGAGGCCGGCGATTTCGATCTCCATGCGCGATGCCGAGAGATTGCTGTCGGTGTCGACGAAGCCCGGATTGAGCGCATTGCAGGTGACGCCGTAGGGCGCGCCCTCCAGCGCGACGCAGCGGGTGAGGCCCAGCAGCCCGGATTTGGAGGCGCAATAAGCGCCGTGCATCGGATAGCCGATATTGGCGGCGGTCGAGGCGAAGTTGACGATGCGACCCCATCTGCGCTCGATCATCCCCGGCAGACAGCGCTTGATGGTGCGATAGGGCCCGGTCAGGTTCACGTCCAGCATGCGATGCCAGATCTCGTCGGGATGATCGGCGATGTATTTGCGGGCCGAGGAGCCGGCGGCGTTGATCAGGATGTCGATCTTGCCGAACGCGGCGAGGACGGCCTGGTAGGTGGCCTCGACAGACTCATCCGAGCAGACATCGAGGGCGAAGGCCAGCCCGCGCACGCCCTGGGCCTCGATCTCCCCTCTGGTCCGGGCAAGATCCTCATCCGCCGGCGTATGGCAGTTCTGACCGGTGAGGACAGCGCCGCGCTGGCTCGCCACCAGGGAGCCGATGGCGACATCGACGCCGGCGGCGGCGAGCCCCAGGGCCGTGGCCCGCCCCATGCCGGAGGCGCCACCGGTCACCCAGGCCGTCCTGCCCGCCAGAAATCGCTCGCTCACGGCCGCCTCCCACGCGGGTACGATGCGCCACCGCGCGAGGAGAGACAAACGGCGGCTTTGCAGCGGCAGTCTAGGTTGACAGCGCGAAGGGCTTTTGGTCGGATTACGCCAGAGTTTTGACAGAAAGCGCCAGGAGCCGCCGAGGAAGCGGCGCGGCAGCAGGGGGGAGGATGAAGGAGGCCATCCCGGGTGGCCCGGTGGTGCGGATCGGGTTCTTCCTGGTTCCAAACTTTCCGATGCTGGCCTTCTCAGCGGCCATCGAGGCCCTCAGGGTCGCCAATTGGGTGAGCGGCCGCACCCTTTATGAATGGACGCTCATCTCGGAGGATGGAGCGCCCGTCAGCCCCAGCAGCGGCATCGCCATGACGCCCCATAGCGCGATGGGCGAGATAGACCGCTTTCCCATCATGCTGGTCTGCGCCGGAATCGGCGGCAACACATACTGCAACAAGCGGGTGTTCGCCTGGCTGCGCCGGCTGGCGCGCAATCGCACCGTGATGGGCGGCATCGGCACGGGTGCCTACGCCCTGGCGCGTGCGGGGCTGCTCGACGGCTATCGCTGCACCATCCACTGGGAGGAGTTCGAGAACTTCGCCCGCGAGTTCCCGCAGCTGCGGCTGACGGCAGACCTGTTCGAGGTCGATCGCGATCGCCTGACCTGCCCCGGGGGCACCGCCTCCCTGGACATGATGTTCCATCTGATCGAGCGGCAGCATGGTCGCGATCTCGCCTGGGAGATCGCCGACGAGTTCATCCAGCATCGGGTGCGCAGCGCCACCGACCCGCAGCGCATGTCGCTGCAGTCCCGCACCCGGATCAACGATGTGCGCCTGCTCTCGGTCATCACCGCGATGGAGAAGAATCTCGAGGATCCCCTGCCCCTGAAGCAGCTTTCGAGGATCTCGGGGATGTCGCTGCGCCATCTGCAGCGGCGCTTTACCGAGGTGATGGGCAAGTCCCCGACCCTGTTCTATCGCGAGCTGCGGCTGCAGCGGGCGCGCAAGATGCTGATGCATGGCACGCGCTCGATCCTGGATGTCGCCGTGGCCAACGGGTTCGTCTCCGGCTCGCATTTCACGCGCTGCTACCGCGCGCATTTCGGCCGCCCTCCCCGCGAGGAGCGCGCCCACTGAGGCTGCATGGGCTCATGGCGCCATCCGTCAGGTTCATGGCGCGATCGGTCCGATTTCTGCCGCCGCCGGTTTTACTCTCGGCAGCCAAGAGAACGATGGGAAGGCGGCGGGATCATGGCCGAACCCCTCAGCTGCGGTGAGAGTCTGGTACGGCTTCTGGAGCAGCATCGGGTCGATGCCGTGTTCGGGATTCCGGGCACGCATACCCTCGAGCTCTATCGCGGCCTGGCGCGCAGCGGCATCCGCCACATCCAGCCGCGGCACGAGCAGGGTGCAGGCTTCATGGCGGACGGCTACGCCCGGGCTTCGGGCCGGCCGGGGGTCTGCTTCCTCATCGCCGGCCCCGGCCTGCTGAACGCCGCGACCGCCATCGCCCAGGCCTATTCCGATTCAATACCGATGCTGGTCGTCTCCAGCGTGGGCGATCCGCCGCCCAATGGCGTCCCGGAAGGGCATATCCATGAGCTGCCAGACCAGGCCGAGACCATGCGCGGGCTTACCGCCTTCAGCGGCGAAGCCTCGGCACCGGAGGATCTTCCGGGCCTGGTGGCGACCTGCTTTTCCCGGTTGCGCCAGGGCCGCGCACGCCCGGTCCATATCGCCCTTCCCGTCGGCCTCATGGAGCGGCAGGCCGCCGGGTGCGACGCCAACCCGCCGAAAGAGCCTCCTCAACCGGCAGCGGCGGATTGCGGCGCGGCGCTGGCGAAGGTCGCCGCCCTCCTCGGCGAGGCCAGGCGCCCCGTGATGATCCTCGGCGGCGGCGCCGTCGATTGTGGGCCCGCTGCCGTTGCCCTCGCCGAGCGGATCGGTGCCGCGATCCTGACCACCATTGCCGGCAAGGGGCTGGTGGCCGACGACCATCCGCTCCATGCCGGAGCGGCGCTCACCACCACCATCGGCCGGCGGCTGGCGGAGGAGGCCGATGTCGTGCTCGTCCTCGGCTCAGAGCTCGCGGCGTCCGACACCTGGACGCGGCCTTTGCGCTTTTCCGGGAAGCTCATCCGCTTCGATCTCGACGAGGCAGCGCTGCGCTCGCATCCGGACGCCCATCTGGCGCTGCGCATCGAGCTCGGCGCCGCGCTCACCGCGCTGCTCGGCTTCCTTCCCTGCCGGGAGCCAATGCCTCGCATGGCGGAGGCGGCGGCCCAATGCCGCGCCGAATCGCGGCGCCCGGCCACGGCGCTGCAGAACCGGCACCTGCGGGCACTCGAAGCGCTGCGCCTGGCGATACCGGAGGATGCCATGGTGGCCGCGGATATGGCCCAGGTCGCCTATACGGCCAACGTCGCCTTCCGCTGCTCCCGGCCGCGCAGCTATTTCTATCCCGTGGGTCTCTCGACCATGGGCTATGCTCTGCCCGCCGCCATCGGCGCCAAGATCGCCGCACCCGAGCGCGCCGCCATCGCGCTCACGGGCGATGGCGGCTTCCTCTTCACCGCGGCAGAGCTCGGCACTGCGGTCGAGCTCGGCCTGCCGATCGTGGTGCTCCTCTGGAACAATGAGGGGCTGGGCCAGATCCGCGACCGCATGACGGCGCGCAGCATCCCGCCTATCGGCGTCAATCCGCGCAATCCGGATTTTCTGGCGCTGGCCCGGGCCTTCGGCTGCCGCACCGCCCGGCCGGCCAGCATCGCCGGGCTGAAGCGGGAGATCCGCGCCGCGCTGCGCCGTCGCCTGCCGACGGTCATCGAGATTCACGAGGATGGCGCCTGGCTCGACGGATGATGGCATCATCCGAGCCGGTCACTGCCTGAGGGGAAAGACGTGAGGATCACCGGCATCGAGACATTCTGCCTGCGCTACGACATGCCCTATGCGCTCACCTATGCCCGCGGCGTATATTCGACGCGCGAGGCGTTGCTGGTGAAGGTGACGACGGACGATCCATCCATCTTCGGCTGGGGCGAATCCGCCATGTGGGGCGGGCCGCATGGGGTGACCGCGGCGGTAATCGAGAAGGAGATCTATCCCCTGCTCGCCGGCCAGGATCCGCGCCGGCCCGAATATCTCTGGGAGAAGGTGTTCCAGGAGACCTACTATCACGGCCGGCGCGGCATCCTGATCGCCGCGCTCTCCGGCGTCGACATCGCGCTGTGGGACATCCTCGGCAAATGCGCCGGCCAGCCGCTCTGGCGGCTCCTGGGCGGCTTCGGCCGGCCGGTCGCCGCCTATGCATCCTCGGGCTACTACCGGCGCGACTACGGGCTGGACGCCTTCGCCGCCGATGTGGCGCGGGCGCGCGCCGCAGGCTTCCGCGGCTACAAGATGAAGATCGGGAACATCCATCAGGCAGCCCATTACGGCGTGATCGAGAATGTGCCGATGCGCGGATCCATCGCCGAGGATCTTAAGCGGGTGGCGGCGGCACGGGAGGCCATCGGCGGCGACCGCAACCTGATGGTGGACGCTACGACCTCCCTGACGGCGCGGGTGGCCATGCGTTACGCCGCCGCGCTCGAGCCGCTGGAGATCCGCTGGTTCGAGGAGCCGGTCATGGCGGAGGATGTCGCCGGCTGCGCCGATCTCGCCCGGCGCACCCGCATCGCCATCGCCGGCTTCGAGACCGAGACGGGGCGCGATGCCTTCGCCCGGCTGATCGATGCGGGCGCGATCCAGGTGGTGCAGCCCGACATCGTCCAGGTCGGCGGCATCACCGAGGCGCGCAAGATCGCAGCCTATGCCCAGATGCGCCACCTGCCCTTCACCAGCAAGAACTACAGCACCATCGTGAGCTCCGCCGCCTGCCTGCAGCTGCTCTACGCCTTGCCCAATGGAGAGTATTTCGAATGCGACCAGGATCCCCTGCCCTGGCGCCACGAGCTTCTGACCGGCGCGGCCTATCGGATCGAGGACGGGTTCGCAGCGCCCGGCGAGGCGCCGGGCCTCGGCATCGATATCCGGGAGGAAACTCTCGCGCCGTGGCGGGTCGCGCCCTGAGCGGACCCTGTCGTCTCTCCGCCAAAGGCGGAATCGCCATAGGTCTTGCTCTCGTTGAGCTCAAGCGCCGCGCGGGCTTCAGAGCATGCTGCACTGTCGTGCACCAAATGCTCTAAGCCGCGGATGCGAAGCGCGCCAGCGCCGTCTCCTCCACCGTGATGCCCAGGCCGGGCCCTTCAGGGACGGCGAGCATTCCCGCGCGCGGCCGCGGCGCGTCGGGCACCAGCGCCTCCCGGATCTCGTTCGGCGTGGCCTGATATTCGAACAGCGAGCAACGCTCGATCGCGGCGGCGAAATGAAGCGAGGCGGCGAGATTGACGCCATAGCTGTAGCTGTGATTGACGCTGGGGATTCCGGCCGCGGCCGCCATCGCCGCGACCTTCATCCCCTGGGTCAGCCCCACGCGCGAGATGTCGACCTGGAGGATGTCGACGCAGCGCCCCTCGATCAGCCGGCCGAGCTCGACCGCGCTGGAGGCAAGCTCGCCGGCGGCGATCGGCGTCCCAGCCTCCGCGGCAAGCCGCGCATAGCCGGCGAAATCGTAGGGCTCCAGGGGCTCCTCCAGCCAGAACAGCCGGTAGGGCTCGAAGCGCCGGATCCGTTCCAGCGCGGTCTCGACATCCCAGGCGAGCCCGCCATCGATCAGCAGCTCCGCCTCCGGCCCGATCGTCTGCCTGAGGCAGCGGACGATCGCCTCGTCCCCCGCGGGATCCGGCCCCAGCGGGTGCCAGCCGAACTTGACGGCGGAGAAACCATCCTGGCGCAGCGTCGCGGCGAAGCGCGCTGTCTGCGCCAGATCGCTGCCAAGAGGATGAGTCGCATAGCAGCGCAGGCTCAGCCGCTTGGCGCCGCCCAGCAGCTCATGGACCGGCCGGCCCAGCAGCTTTCCCTTGAGATCCCAGAGCGCGATGTCGATCGCGGCCATGGCCTGCAGCGTCGCGCCGTCGCGGCTGTAGTTGAGGGTCGCCCGGCCCATGCGGTTCCAGAGCCCCTCGATATCGAGGGGATCCTGGTCCAGGAGAACCCATTTCAGCCCCGCCATCATCTCATGCAGGTAGGGCGCCTCGATCACCGCCTTGACGACATTCGGCATGCTGTCGGATTCGCCATAGCCGAAGACGCCCGATTCGGTCCCGACCCTGACGACGATTCCATAAGGCGCTCCATAGGCGCCCTGCTGGCCCTGTCCGTGCAGAGGAAAGCTGTCGACGCTGGATATCCGCATGGCCCGGTGCTCGCGGTGGCTGGGATGCGGGATATTGCCGAAGCGGGCGACCGGCGCAACGCAGCTTCGCCGTCGCGGCGTGGGCGGTCAAATTCCTGGCGCATTCGAGCCAAACCAGGCGGGGGCCCCGACTAAGCTTGAAGCGGGAGCCGCTCATTCTCGGGAAGAGGGCGCCGGCGAAGGGGCCATCGGCGGCGCCGGGGCGAGACAGCCATAGAGACGATTTGCCCCGCGAGAGGGGATGGGCAAAAGGTCCTCCGATGAGGGGAACAACAATTCTTTCGACGCAGGGAGAGAACAATGGACGATCCGAAGCAGACAGACCTTGAGAAGCTGCGGCGCGAGGTGGGCCGCGGGCGCATGAGCCGCCGCGACTTCATCCAGCTCGCCATGGCCGCGGGCGTCGCGGCGACGGCCGCCGATGCGATGTTCAGCCAGGCCAAGGCGGATACGCCGCAGAAGGGCGGCGATCTCCAGCTCGGCATCAGCTGGGGGTCGACCTCGAACACCCTCGATCCGGGCCCGATCCTCGACAGCTATATGGGCACGGTGAACCTGACGATCCGCAGCCTGCTGGCCGAGGTCGACGAGAAGGGCAACATCGGCACCGATCTCGCCGAATCCTTCGAGCCCTCCGACGGCACCAAGACCTGGGCGGTCAAGCTGCGCAAGGGTGTGACCTTCCACAACGGCAAGGATCTGACGGCCAGCGACGTCGTCGCCTCGGTGCGCCACCATATGGGGCCGGACACGAAATCGGCCCTGAAATCCAGCGCCAAGCAGATCAAGGAGGTCAAGGCCGACGGCGATCATGTGATCTTCGAGCTCCAGGCCGGCAATGCCGACTTCCCCTATTTCCTCGGGGAGCATCGCCTGTCGATCATGCCGGCCAAGGACAATGGCGATGTCGACTGGCAGTCGGGGATCGGCACCGGCCCCTACATGCTGGAGGAGTTCAAGCCGGGCGAGGTGGTTCGGGCCAAGCGCTTCCCGAACTACTACCGCGACACCTGGTTCGACAATGTCGAGATCCTCTCCATTATCGACCCGACGGCGCGAACCAACGCGCTGCTCTCGGGCCGGCTCGAGGTGATGGACCGCTGCGACGCCAAGACCCTGAAGTTCATGGAGCAGCGGCCGGATGTCGCGATCGACAAGGTGACCGGCTATGAGCACAACACCTTCGCGATGATCGTGACCGCGCCGCCCCTGGACAACCCGGACGTCCGCAACGCGCTGAAATACGCCATCGACCGCGAGGCAATCATCAAGCGGGTCTTCGGCGGGATCGGCATGCCAGGCAACGACAATGTCGTCGCCCCCAGCGTGAAGTTTGCGATCAATCCGCAGCCCGTCCACAGCTACGATCCGGAGCAGGCGAAGAGCCTGCTGAAGAAGGCGGGGCTTTCGAACCTGAAGATCGATCTCTCGGCGGCGGATGTCGCCTTCACCGGTGCCGTCGACGCAGCGACCATCTACCGCGAGAGCGCGGCCGCCGCCGGCATCGACATCAACGTCATCCGAGAGCCGAATGACGGCTACTGGGACAATGTCTGGCAGAAGAAGCCCTTCTGCGCCAGCGAGTGGCTCGGCCGGCCGACCGCCGATGCGGTGATGACCTTCGAGTACTCCGCGGACTCCAACCAGAACGACACCTTCTGGAAGAATCCGCGCTTCAACGAGCTGCTGACCGCGGCCCGCTCGGAGCTGGACGCCAAGAAGCGCGCCGACATGTACGCCGAATGCCAGCAGCTCATGCATGATGACAACGGAGTCATCGTCATCATGTTCACGACCTTCGTCACAGCCCATTCGAAGAAGGTCGCCCATGGTCCGCTGCTGTCCAGCCTGGACCTCGACGGGTTCCGCATCGCCCAGCGCTGGTGGCATACCTGATAGCCGCGCCGGCCGCCGGAGAAGTCTCCCGGCGGCCGGCCTCTTCCTCGCGCCCATCGCCGCGGCCGGATGCGGGATCGCGCTCCCGCCGCAGGCCCCTCCGCACACAGGAACTTCCATGACCAAGGAAACGCCGAATAACGCCCCGCGGGGCGCCTCGCCCTTCAAGGGCCCGACCGTCGTTCGCTACCGCGATGCGGCACGCTTTCTCTGGGGCGACGCCAAATCGGGCGAGGTCGCCGATGTCGTCTACGGCCGCAACGAGGTCATCGGGACCCTGGTATTCAAGCTGAAGCCCGGCGGCTACTTCCGCTCCTCCGATACCTGGAAATCCTATTTCGACCAGCATCGCTTCTACTATGTGCTCAAGGGCGAGATCGCGGTGCAGGACCCGCATACCGGCGAAATCGCCGTGGCCAAGGCCGGCGAGGCGGTTCACTGGCGCGGCGCCAAATGGCATTTCGGCTACAACTTCCGCAGCGAGGAATGCGCGGTGCTCGACTGGTACGCCCCCCAGGAGCGCCCACCCCATGTTACCGAACTCGAGTTCGGCAGCACCAAGCCGCAATTCCGCGAGGAGAAGCCTGGGCGGGGCGAGTTCCTCGGGCGCTGGCCCGATCAGCTCGCCGCGGCCCGCGCCGAGGCCGAGAGCAAAGGCGGCATGATCATTGCGCGCCGCCAGAACGCACTCCACTTCGTCCAGGGCGTGGAGCATCCGGTGCTGGAATCCCTCCTGGTCAGCAGCAGGGAGCTGAGCGCGGGCGTCGTCGAGCTGATGCCCGGCGCACGGAGCGACAATCGCAGCCATCCGAGCGACAAGGTGATCTTCGTCACCGCCGGCAAGCTGCATGTCTATCTGCCGGACAGCTTCGACTGGTTCGAGCTCGATCCCTGGGATCTTCTCTATTTGCCGCCGAACACGGTCCATCAGTACTGGAACTACACGGACGAGCCGCTGAGCTTCGCATTCATGGTGGTACCGCGCTACGCCTGAGCGAAGATCCTACAGCACCTCTTCGCCGAAGCTTCGGTAGACGCCGATATCGACGAGCCGAAGCGGCTCCATGCGATCATCCCGCAGGATGGGCTCGAGGGTCGCGAAGTCGGGCGCGCCCCAGATGCTGAGCAGGGCGGGGCACGGCCCTGCCTTGCCCATCCGGCGCAGCATCAGGACGTGACTCAGGGCGTGATGCCGCCGGGCGCGGTCCGCCAGCAAGGCGCGGATCGAATCGTCGCTCTCCCCCCGAGGTTCGACATACTCGATCAGATAGAGCGCGGCTTCGAGGTTCTCCGCGCGGTGCAGGACGTCATACAGCCCCGCCCGCTGGAT
>DATBBO010000271.1:0-9278 GCA_036270995.1 Dongiaceae bacterium
TCTGAAGAGATCCAGGGAAGGGAGATTTTCCAGTGGCGGGCGATGAGCAGCAAGTGATCGCGAAAAGATTGTGAACGTCCGCCAGGGGTTGGAGGAAACAATGCGCCGAGCAATGATCATCGTTACCTTACTTGCACTTGGAGGGTGCTCGATCCAGCGGGCGCAGGAGGCATCCGAAGCGGAGCACTCGATGCCGGGCCTGTCAAAGGCCCAGGTCCTTGCTTGCATGGGCGTACCCGCTGGCCAAATGTCATCCGGCTCGACCGAGGTATGGTCATATCCTAGCGGCGGGCGGACAGACAATTTCAGTGTCGCCCAGGCTTATGGCAGCGGCTCCGGAACATATTCCGGCATAACAACTGGGGCCCTCACGACCGGCACTTACGGTGGCTCGGGCTCGACCACCATCTACTCTGGCGGAACGTCAATCGCACGCTACTGTATTGTCAATGTTGTCTTCTCCGGCGACACGGTTACTTCAGTCAACTACTCAGGTCGCACTGGTGGCCTTCTGACGCAAGGCGAAGAGTGCGCCTATGCGGTTCGCAGCTGCCTGCGCCAAGCGCCCGTTAGCGACAGCTCGGCCATGACAGATTCGGTCGCAGCGCAAGCTCCCACCAGCAATGATTCAGTCGCAGCCGAAGGTTCACCTACCGGCACAATCCCGACAAACATACTCATCGGGATGGACACCGCAGCTATTGCGAAGAGAGTATCATCTGTACTCTCCACGCCGTCGGGATCTATGCCAAGCGCACTGCCGGGAGCGAGCGAGACGCAGGTCGTTGCAAACGACCTGTATCAGCGATGCCTCAATCACGGAAATCTGGGATCAACGGCTGCCGATACGGAGGCGAATTGCCGATGCGCGGCCGATTACGCTGCGCCGTTCATGGTGCCGACGGCGAAGCAAGCGATGCTCAGCGGGGAAGATTGGAAGTTCGGCGGTTTTGCCTTCCAGGGAGACGAGGCGGTCTTTGGCACCCAGGTCCTGGCGAAGTGTCCTGCGATCAAGACAGCGTTTCAGTAGGTGGCGCCCTAGTCCACGCCAGTCCTTTAGCCCAGCTTCGGGCCGCTCATGCTATTCAGCTCGACCGTGATCGTGATGTTGGGCCAGCACGCACCGCCGCTCAGCGAGCCGGTGCTCGCGCACTTCTTCTTACATCACGTAGTGGGCGCGATCGATGAAGCTAAGCCTCCTCTGGCGCGACCCAGTCGCGCCAGAGGGCCATCAGCGCCGCCAGGACCGCGGGCCCGAGGAAGAGCCCGAGCAGGCCGAAGGTCTCGAGCCCGCCGAGCAGCCCGAGCAGGACCCAGAGGAAGGGGAGCCTTGCCGCCCCGCTGATGAGCGCCGGGCGGACCAGGTGATCGGCGATGAAGACGACAAGCAGGCCATAGACGGTCAGCGCGATGGCCCAGGCGATCTGCCCCTGCGCCAGCATCACCCCCGCCACGGCGAAAATGGCGAGCGGCATGCCGAAGGGAATGATGGCGAGCAGGCCGCTCACCGCCCCGACCATCGCCGGATGCGGCACGCCGGCGATCACGCAGGCGATGCCCCAGGCGAGGCCCTCGCCGAGGCCCACCAGCACCAGCCCGTTGACCGTCGCCCGCACCGCCACGATGAGCTGGGCGCCGAGCCGCCGGCCCCGCTCGCCCAGCAGGCGCTCCGCCAGCCCCGCGATCTCGAGACCCAGCCTCTCGCCGTCGCGGAAGAGGAAGAACAGAGTGAGCAGGGTGAACAAGAAGAGGATGATCCGGTGCACGACGGCAGCCCCCAGGCTTCGCGCCCACATGAGGACGAGGCTGTCGTTGAAATTGTGCAGAATGTCGCGTGCCTTGCCGGGTACGGCCAGATTGGCGCTCCACCATTCGCCGAGCCGCTCGCCGATGAGGGGGAGGCGCGTCAGCCACTCCGGCACCGGCAGGCCCAGCGCGGCGGCCTCGGCGCCGCGATGCACCAGCTGGAAGGTCTCCCGGCCGACCTCGAACGCGCCGACGCCCAGCGGGAGCACGAGCACCAGCGCCACCAGCAGGGTGAAGAGCAAGGCGGACAGTGTGGGCCGATGCTCGTCCCCCGGCGCCGCGCGCCGGAAGCGCCGATAGAGCGGCCAGGTGGCGACCGCGATGACGAGGGCCCAGACCAGGGCCGCCAGGAAGCTCTGCAGCATCCAGAGCGCGAGCAGGGCAAGAGCGATGCCGAGGATGACCGCCGCAATGCGCTGAGCCGGCCGGGGATCTTGCGGCATGCGGGGGCCCTCCTAGCGGGACTGCGTCCAGCGGGTGCGGCCAGCCGGACCCGCATATCCTCTCATTTGACCGCGCCGGCCGTCAGGCCCTTGACGATATAGCGTTCGAGGAAAATGCCGATGATGGCCAGCGGCGCGATCGCCGCCGTCGAGAGCGCCGCCATGGACCACCAGTTGATGCCCTGGGAGCCGGTCTGGCTCGCCACCATGACGGGAAGCGTCTTGGCATTGGTGCTGGTGAGCAGGGCCGCGAAGAAATACTCGTTCCAGCACAGCACGACCGAGAGGATGAAGGCGGCCACCATGCCGGGCAGTGCCACCGGCAGCACGATGCGCAGGAAGGCGCTCCAGACCGAGCAGCCGTCGATGAGCGCCGATTCCTCGAGCTCGCGCGGGATCGAGCCGAACTGGTCGCGCATGATCCAGATCACGATCGGCAGCACCATCAGGACATAGACCAGCAACAGCCCGATCTGCGTGTCCAGCAGCGCCAGCTCCTTGTAGAGGGCGAGAAAGGGCATGGCGAGCACCACGGGCGGCAGGATGAGCTGCGACAGGAAGAAGAAGGAGATGTCCTTGTTCCGCCAGGGCCCGAACTTGTACTCGAAGCGGCTGAGGCCGTAGCCGGCCAGCGAGCCGATCACCACCGCCACCAGCGAGGCGCCGATGGAGGCGAGGATGCTGTTCTGGAAGCGCTCGATGAACTCGTCGCGGACGGTCGAGATCTCGCCGATGGTATCGGGCGAGAGGCCGAGGGAGCGCCACCCCTTCCAGGAGGGGGTGAAGTCGACCCAGGGGATCAGATGGCCCTGGGTCACGTCGACCGCCACCTTGAAGGAGGTGGTGACGGTCCAATAGATCGGAAACAGGCAGATGAAGGACCAGAGCAGCAGCGCGCCATAGATCAGCACGCGGCCGGTGACGAGCCTGGCATGATGCGGGACTCCGCTCTCCCGTTTCGGCGCCGATGCCGCAATCGCCAATTGAGCCGCGCCCTTTCCGCGCCTAGGTGACCCGCCGCATCCAGCGGCTGGCCAGAGTGAGCAGGATCGTCACGAAGATGATGATGACCACGAGATAGAACTCCGCCAGCATGGTGCCGTAGCCGACATTCGACCGGTCCCGGTACTCGCGATAGACGAAGCTCGATACCGTGTCGGTCGCCCCGCCCGGCCCGCCGGCCGTCACATTGATCACGATATCCGCGAGCTTCAGCTCGAAGATGATCCTGAGGATGACCGCGGTCAGGCTGACGGGAAGCATGAGCGGGAAGGTGATCTTCCAGAAGGCCTGCCAGCCGGTGGCGCCATCCACCTTGGCCGCCTCCAGCACCTCGCCGGGCAGCGCCTGCAGCCCTGCCAGCAGCATGATGATGATGAAGGGGATGAAGACCCAGGAATCCATGCCCATGATGCTGAGCCGCGCGAGCCAGGGGGAGGCGAAGAAGGCGGGAATGTCCCAGCCGAGGGAGCGCGCCAGGCTCGCGACCGGCCCGAAGCGGTATTCCAGGATCGACTTGCCGATCATCCAGCTGACGGCGACCGGGCTCAGCATGAAGGGCAGCAGGAACACCACGCGGAAGAACTTGCGGCCGCGGATATTGGCGTTCAGCAGCAGAGCGAGCGCGAAGGCCAGCGCGTATTGCACCAGCACCGACAGGACGTAATAGACCATGTTGCCGAGCGCGTTCCAGAAATAGGGATCGGCGAGGAGCTCGCGCAGATTGTCGAGGCCGTTGAAATGGCGGCCCTGGAGCGAGCTCAGATTCCAGTCGGTGAAGGCGATGTAGAGCCCGAAGAAGGTCGGGAAGATCACCATGGCGATGGTGAAGAGCAGAGCGGGCAAAAGGAACAGCGCCTGGTGGCCGCGCTCCCCGCGGCTGAGGACCAGCTGCACGCCCAACGCCACCGACCAGAGGAGATAGGCATAGGCCACCGGCCGCCAGGTCTCGAAGCCGACCGTGGTGACGCCCGCCTCATAGAGAAGCTCGACCAGCAGGACGGCGGCGAAGCCGATTGAGGCCAGGATGAGAAGCCAGCGCCCCGCATTCCTCCGGCCGGCCGAGATGTGATGCGATGCGACCTGGGGCCGATGATCGCCGGCGAGCGTTGAGGAAGTCTCCATCCAGATCGCTACATCGTGTTGCGGAAGGTCCGGCCGGCGGCGAGGGCTTCGCCGCCGGCCGGTCGAAGGGAGACGTTACAGGCCGAGTGAGGCCTTGTAGAGCGCGATCTGCTTGTCCCGGCCGAGCTGGTCGGTCAGCTTCTCCCAGGCGGCCGCGATATTGTTGGCGCCGGTCTGGGCATCGTTCTTGCCGGCGAAGGTCTTCGCCAGCTCGTCCTCCGCCAGGCTGTAATACTGGAAGATGCCCGGGATGCGCGGCTCGATGGCCCCGTTCGGGTGGTTGTAGGAGTCGAACTGGGAGGCCAGGTAGTTGGTGATGAAGGCCCGGTCATAGCCCGCACCCACCCACTCGTCGATATTGTTCTGGCTGTTGCGGTAGCACTGGAAGCCCGAGGGATAGGCTGCCATCCACAGCGCGATGTCCTTGGCGCCGAGATGCGCCGCCGCACTCCAGGCCGCCTTGTGCTTGGCGGAGTCGCTGTCGACCCGCGCCATGACATAGATGCCCCAGCCGAGATAGGCGAGATTGGGCGCGAAGTTCGGGCCGCTCGGCAGCGTCTCCCATTTGCCGGTCTTGGAATTGTAGACGTCGTCGGAACCGGGCAGGATGCTGAAGCCGCAGACATCGCCGATGACCGAGGCGTCGTTGGTCTTCGCGTTCGAGCCGATATCGCCCCACCAGGTGACCATCGAGCCCGTCCCGGCGAGGAACTGCTGGAAGCCGGTCGTATTGGGGTCGGCGTTGATCTGGTCCGCCGGCTCCGAGGGCAGGGCATCGATCACGTCCTGGATCGCCCGGACCCAGGCCGGGTTGGTGATCCGGGGCTTCATGGTGTCGACGTCGAACAGCCAGGCCTTGTCGTCCGGATGCTTGGCATAGGCCGTGGCGCGGCTGCCCAGGAAGTAGAAGCAGAATCCGCCCCAGGGCTTCGGCGAATCGAGATAGCCGAAGGCATCCTTGCCGGCGATCTTCTTGCCCTTCAGGAATTTGGTCACCGCCTGGACCTGCTGCCAGGTCTTGGGCACGCCCCAGTCCCCCTTGCCGCCTTCGGCCGTCCAGGCCTTGGCGAGATCGGCATCGGAAAAGTAGTCGGTGCGGTAGTTGAAATTGTGGGTATCGCCGTCGATGTCGACGCAGAAGACCTTGCCGCCCCAGGTGCCGACCGGGGGCTTGCGGTAGTTGACGTAGTCGTCGAAATCGATCTGCGTCTTGACCCAGTCCGGCATCTCGGAGGCGAGCCCCTTGCCGCAGACATCGCCCTCGAAGGGCGCGCCCATCTCTAGGATGTCGAAATCGACTGTGCCGCTGGCGATCGCCTGCTGGAGGCGCGGGTTGTAGTCGGCCTGCGCCAGATCGATCCAGGTGATCTTGGCACCGGTATAGGTCTCCCAGGGCTTGAGGAACCCACGGAAGAGGAGGTTGTGGAGGTTCTGGTTGTTGAGCCCCATGAAGCTGAGTTCGACGCCCTTGAACTCGCCCTCCTTCACGCTGTTCTTGGTCGGCCCCAGGCAGAGCTCGCCGACCTTCTGCCAGTCGGCATCGGTCGGGGATCCCTTGCCCACGCCGGGGATCTGCAGGATTTGTTTCCGCAGCGCGACCTCATCATCGGCCCGTGCCGGCTTCGAATACCCGCCCACCACGCCCGTGGCCGCGAGCGCGGCGGCGGCCGTCCCCTTGAGGACGCTGCGCCGGCTCAATTCGACAAGACGGTAATAGTCCTGCACCTTCATCGCGAAACCTCCCGTTTCATCTGATTTCGTTAGCGGGCTGAGAGATCCGGAGGGAACGCCGACGGAATCGGCAGCCGCCGCCCTTGAGGGCCTGTCGGTTGCAAATCCGGTGGAGCTCCGGACTTCAGGTGGCACGAATTCGACCGCACAAATGCCACCGCCAGTATGCAACAGCAGCCCCGGCACCTGTCAACGAAACCCGCGCCAGAGCGGCTCATCCGAGGTAGCGGTCCAGAAGCGCCGGCGAAAGATTGACGCCTCGTCGAGGCGGGCGGCATGATGCCCGGGCCGGCTGCCGAGGGGAGGCACGATGGTCTACAAGATCGATCCGCAGACGGACCGGCAATTGATCGAGGAATTCCGTCGCAAGCCCATCGGCGCCCATAGTCCGGGCCTCCAGCGCCTGCTGAACATCCTGCGCCATGATCCGAGCGGCTGGCAGGTGATCCTCGTCTGCCGCCGGCCCTTTGCCGCCTGGGTGCTGGGGCTGATGCCGCCCCGTCGCAGCGGGCCGCTTCAGATCGAGGAGGAGCCCGTCTTCGCCAGCCGCGAGGAGGCGGAGTGGGAGGTCTTTCGCCGGCGCTGGCGGGCCCATACCGGCGAGGACATCAACCTGCCCTTCCGCGACTGAAACACATGCTGAAGATCCTGGGCTATCCCGACCGCTATTCCGTCGCCCCGGGCGAGACCATCGCCTTCAAGCTGTCGCAGGAGGAGGGCGAGGATTTCGAGGCGCGGCTCGTCCGTGTCATCCATGGCGACTGCAATCCGGAGGGGCCGGGCCTCAATTTCCGCCATGTCCCGACCGCCATCGACGGCCGCCATCCCGGTCGCCGTCAGCGTCTCGATGCCGGCTCCTACATGATCGTCGATCCGATGCCGCCGCTCATGGCCGGTGCCTTCACCTTCTTCGCCATGATCTGGCCGACCCTGCCGATGGCGCCTGGCCAGACCATCCTGGCGCAATGGGACCCGTTACGGCAGGCGGGCTTTCGCATCGTCCTCGACGGGGGCTTTCTGTCGGCGAGCCTCGGCAGCGGGGCCGGCGGGGTCGAGACGATGACTCTGGACCGGCCCATGCTGAAGCGGCAGTGGTATGCGATCTCGGTCTCGATCGATCCGGCAGCGAGCCGGGTCTCTCTCGAGCAGCGGCCGCTCAGGCGCTACGCCCATATCGATGACCGGCGGAGCTTCAGCGGGCAGCTCGCCATGGCGCCCGCCGCGGTCGCGGCACCCCTGTTTCTCGCCGGCTGCCCCGAGGCCGATGGCAGGGTGGCCAGCCATTTCGACGGCAAGATCGACGGGCCGATGCTGCTCTCGGGCGTCCAGGATGCGTGGCGGCACGCAGCGCTTCTCGAGGGCGATCCGGGACCGGTCATTGCGCGCTGGGATTTTGCCCAGGCGATCCGGACGACCCGGGCCGTCGATATCGGCCCCTCGGGCCATCACGGCCAGCTCGTCCATCTCCCGGCCCGGGGCATGAAGGGCTGGAACTGGACCGGCGAGGCGCATGACTGGCAGAGAAAGCCCGCACATTATGGGGCGATCCATTTCCACGGCGACGACATCTACGATGCCGGCTGGGAGACCTCGCTGGAGCTCAGGATCCCGCCGGATCTCGAGAGCGGGCCCTATGCGCTCCATGTCGCCTGCGGGGAGAGCGACGAGACGGCGACGCGCGAGGCCTACATCGCCTTCTTCGTGCGGCCGCCGCGGCGCGTCGGGCGGGGCGGGAGCCGGCCCCTGGTCGTCTTTCTGGCACCCACCTGCTCCTATATCGCCTATGCCAATCACGCCGAGCACATCACCGCCCGCGGCGCGGAGCGCCAGATGGGCCGGCTCCTCACCTTCGGCCATGCCGATCTCTGGATGTACGACCATCCCGAGCTCGGCGCCTCGCTCTATGACAGCCATGCCGACGGCTCGGGGGTCTGCTACTCGAGCCGGCTCAGGCCCAATCTCAACTTCTCGCCGCGCTATCACTCCTGGCTCGGCGGCCATGGCTCGGGGCTCTACCAGTACAACGCCGACACCCATCTCTTCGACTGGCTCGAGCATCAGGGCGTGGCCTATGACGTCGTCACGGATGAGGATCTGCATGAGGAGGGCATCGACCTCCTCCGCGACTACCGCATCGTCATCACCGGGACCCATCCCGAATACCACTCCACGCCCATGTGGGACGCCATGAAGGCCTGGATCGATGAGGGTGGGCGGCTCATCTACATGGGCGCCAATGGCTGGTACTGGCGCATTGCCTTTCACGACGAGCTGCCCGGCGTCATCGAGGTGCGCCGCGCCGAGGACGGCATCCGCACCTGGTTCGCCGAGCCCGGCGAGTACTACCACTCCTTCACCGGGGAATATGGCGGGCTCTGGCGGCGCATCGGCCGCGCGCCCAACGTCATCTGCGGCGTCGGTTTCATCGGCCAGGGCTTCGACGTCTCCTCCTATTACCGGCGCGGGCCCGATGCCGACAATCCGCGGGCGGCCTTCATCTTCGAAGGTGTCGCCGACGAGATCATCGGCAATTTCGGGCTGATTGGTGGCGGGGCTGCGGGGATCGAGATCGATTGCATCACCACTTCGCTGGGCTCCCCGCCCAACATGCTGCGGCTCGCCTCCTCGGAGGAGCATTCGCCCATGATCCTCCTGGTCAATGAGGAGTTCGGCGTCGTCCCGCCCAATCTCGGCGGCGACCAGAACGAACGCGTGCGCGCCGATCTCGCCTTCGGCGAGACTCCCGCCGGCGGCGCGCTCTTCGCCACCTCCTCCATCGCCTGGTGCGGCTCGCTCTCCCACAACGGCTACGACAACAACATCTCCCGCATCACCGCCAACGTCCTGAAGCGCTTCCTGGATCCGACGCCGTTTACATGAGGCAAGCGACCCGCAGGTATTGTCCGTCTCTTCTTTCAGTCACCCCGGCGAAAGCCGGGGTCCAGAGCAACCAGCCTGCTCTTGCAACCCTGGATCCCTCCCCGGACTTGATCCGGGGATTTCGCCGGGATGACGAATGTATATGCGTCAGGGAATCCGCTTCCCCGTCGCCGCGTCGAATAGATGCAGCCTTGCCTCGGGGAAGCGCAGGCGCACAGGGGCGCCGGGCATCAGCCGCGGTCGGTCGAGGGAGAGGATCTTCAGATCCTCGCCACCGAGATTGGCGTGGAGCAG
>DATBBO010000272.1:0-7612 GCA_036270995.1 Dongiaceae bacterium
CCTAGGGTCATCCGACGCGCCTTGCCGCTGAAGCGGTACATAAACAGCCACGATTTGCGCCCGGTCGGGGCCACGCGGACCCCGAAACCCGTCCGGCCATCCTGCCAGACCTCATACCGCTGTGCTTTCGGCTTGAGCCCCGCAACTCCCTTGTCGGTAAACCGCATCCCCCCTCGCTCCGCTACCCCGCTACCCAACCGCTTTGTGGGTAGCGTTTCATGCGTTACTGTGTGAAACATCTTGTCCACGCATGATACAGCCATGCAGCCTTTAGATAAAGGAAAACCGGGCCGGGAGAGCCTCCGGCGCGTTTCTTGCCGTCTCAGCGAATGTCATCGGGGACTGAGGCTACATCACCGGCCAAGCCATCATGATCGATGGCGGCCTCCTCAACATCCACGCCCATGCTTTGGTGGATACGGTGATCGCGGCGAGAGGAACATCATAGGCCGAGATGGCAACGGTGCGAGGCAACTACTGGGGCTGGAATCCCTGGCTCCGATCCAAGAGAAAGAACCGTGCGGGGTCATTGCGAATCTCCGCGAAGAGGCGGCCGTAGCGGTCCAGCACCTCCTTGAGGTCGGCGAACATCGGGCCGAGCTGGGGATAGCCGACGCTCATGAAATTGTCGAAGGCGGCTCTGTCCTGCGCCAGCAATGCGTCGACGCTCGACTTTGTCTTGTCGAGCTGGGCGCCGGCCCGCCTGATCTCCAGGATCGCCTGATTGGCGTCCTCCATCAGCCGGTCGCCGTTCTTGCCGATTTCCCCCAGATCGCTCTGGATGTCGGCCCAGGACTGCCGCAGGGCCGTGCCGCTCGCCTGCCCATGGGCGAAGACCTGATCGACCCGGCCCGAGAGAGCCCCCAGGTTGGTCGTCAGCCGGTCGGTGCTGGCGAGGATGCGGGCGAGCGCGGCAGTGTTCTGCACCGTCATGAACTGATCGAGCTGATTGACGAGGGCGCTCGTTTTGGTCGCCAGCTTCGGAGCGCCGGTGAGAAGGCGCTCCCAGGAGGAGGGGCCGGCGGTAATCTCCGGCAGCGTCAGGCGCGGGCTTGCATGGTTGCCGCGGCTGATCTCCACAACCACGCCGCCGATCAGGCTCTTCGATTCCAGCACGGCCGTGGAATCGGTCCGGATCGGCGCATCGGCACGCACCGACATCTCGATGCGGGTGAGGCGCTGGTCCTTCGGGTCGATCTCGATGCGCGTCACCTTGCCGATGGGGATGCCACCGAAGAGCACGGCGCTGCCGGTGTTGAGCCCTGCGACCGAGCCCTCGACGCGCACGAAGTGATCGACGAAGGCGTAGATCGAGTTGAATTTGGACGCCCAGAGGCTGAAGCCGATCCCGCCCAGGAGCAGGGTCAGCACGAAGGCGCCGACGGCGATATAGCTGGCCCGGGTCTCCATGCCCTGCCGAGACTAGCACCAGCGGGGCCGTAAGAGGGAGGGACCACTCAATCCGGCGTGGCGCCGGTGTTCTGGGCGATCAGCCGCTGCAGGGTCGCGAGATCCTTGGGGTTGACGTCGGAGACGGCCCAGTAGGTCAGGTCCCCGGCGGTCCAGGTCAGCAGGTTATAGCCGCGGATGGTCATCGTCCTGACGCCGGCATGGCTGGGGCCATTGGCCGGCCAGGCGAAGAGGTTGATCAGATGCTTGCCGCGCTGATAGACGATCGCCGCCACGGGCTGGTGGTCGACGTAGTCGAGCCGTCCGCCCACCAGGGGAAAGCCCTCGGCCTTCAGGTCGGCCACGGCCGGGGCGAGATCGAGCCGGCCATCGAACCAGGGCTTGACCGTATGCTGGTCGGAAGAGGCGATGTCGATCAGATGGTCGGCCATCAGGGAGCGGATATGGCTTGCCACCACTTCATCGGCCAGGGGATCCAAGGGCGCCGGGCGCATGAGAAGGAAGGTCGTCCCGCCCGAGGCGAAGACGGCAAGGAGCACCGAGGCGGCCATGGCCAGGAACTGCCGGCGCTGCCAGCGGCCGGTTGCCGCCGGTCGGGGGACGGCCGTCAGCCGGGCCAGGCGCTGCCTCAGCTCCGCCGGCGCCTCGTGACGGACGAGACCCTCGCGGAGCCGGCGCCCGAGCCGGCTGAGCGTCTCGCGCTCGGCGCGGCAGGCCGCGCACTCCGCCAGATGCGCTTCCAGCTCGAGCGAGGCGGAGAGATCCAGCTCGCCATCCAGATAGGCGTTGAGAAGCGTGCTGGCCTTGCGGCAATCCATGGCACTATCGGCCATTGGCCACCTCGCGGGGCGCGGAGCCTCCGAGCCGCGCCAGCAGCAGGCCGCGGGCCCGCGCCAGGCGCGACATCACCGTGCCCACCGGGATCTCGGCGATATCGGCGATCTCCTTGTAGGAGAGGCCGTGGATCTCGCGCAGCACGACCACCTCGCGGAAGGGTGCGGGCAGGGCCTCGACCGCGGCATTGAGCTGGGCCGCGGCCTCCTTCTCCGCGAGCAGACTCTCCGGGGTCTCCGCCGCCTTGGGATGGAGGGTCACCACCGTCGCGCGGTTCTGCGCCTCGACGGCGGCTTCGTCATCGGTCAGGACGAGCTGGCGCGGCCGGTTGACGGCAAGCCAGGTGAAGGAGGTTCGCCGGACGATGGTCAGCAGCCAGGCCCGGGCCTCCGGGCCCCGGAAACCGGCGAAATGCTTGAACGCCTTCATCAGCGACTCCTGGACCACATCATCCGCATCGGCGGCACTGCCCGTCAGCCACCGGGCGAGGCTGTAGGCCTCGTTCAGATGGGGCATCACGACGCCTGCGAAATCCGCCTGATCCACCGCCGCTCCCGCCGATCCTCACCGTTAGGACTGTCGATCCTCCCGGTTTATTCCCGCTCACCGCAACAAAATCTTAAGGGAATAAAGCCGCCCCGGTCCCGGTCTTCTCCTCGATGCAACCCCCATCCGGAGAGACGACCATGACTGATGGAATGAACCGACGCGGCCTCCTGCGCTGTGGCGCCTGGGCGGGCGCCGGCCTCTTGTGGACCGTGAGCGGCGGCGTGCCGCGCTCCTGGCTGCTCGGCGACGCCTCCGCGGCGACCGAGGGCCTGACCTTCGTCCAGATCAGCGACACCCATATCGGCTTCAACAAGCCCGCCAACCCCGACACCAAGGCCACCATGACGGCGGCGGTCGACCGCATCGCGGCATTGTCGCCGAAGCCTGCCTTCCTCATCCATACCGGCGACATCACCCATCTCTCCAAGCCCGAGGAGTTCGACACCGCCCTGCAGATCATCAAGGGCGCCAATGCCGAGGTCCATTACGTGCCCGGCGAGCATGATTGGCTCGACGGTGGCGACGGCTTCCGTCAGCGCTTCGGACAAGGCACGAAGGGCGACGGCTGGTACAGCTTCAATGCCGGCGGCGTGCATTTCATCGCCCTCGTCAATGTCGTTGACTTCAAGGCCGGCAGCCTCACCAGCCTGGGGGCCGATCAGATCGCCTGGATGAAGGACGATGTCAGCGGGCTTTCGGCCTCCACGCCCATCGTGGTCTTCACCCATATCCCGATGTGGGCCGTCTATCCCAAATGGGGCTGGGGCACGGCGGACAGCGCCGAAGCCCTGGGGAACCTGGCGCGCTTCGGCTCGGTGACGGTGCTGAACGGCCATATCCATCAGGTGCTGCAGAAGGTCGAGGGCAAGGTGACCTTCCACACCGCCATGTCCACGGCCTACCCCCAGCCCGCCCCGGGCACGGCAGCCGCGCCGGGTCCCCTCAAGGTGCCGGCGGACAAGCTCCGCAGCGTGCTGGGCATCCGCGAGGTGGCCTATGTCGAGGGCCAGGAAGCCCTTGCCATCACCGACACGCGGCTCTCGGCCTGAGCACCAGATCATGCGCCTTCGGTATGTCGCGCTACTCGCGCTCCTTGGGTTCGGCCTCCTGATCCGTCTCGGCGGCGGGCTCTCCGCCGCCGAGACAAAGGAGGTCCAGATCGACAATTACAGCTTCACCCCCGGTACCCTGACCGTGCCGGTGGGTACGACCGTCACCTGGACCAACCATGACGAGACGCCCCACACCGTCGTTTCCGCCGACAATCCGCGCAGCTTCAAATCCAGCGGCCTCGACACCGACGACAAGTTCTCCGTGACCTTCACCAAGCCGGGCAGCTACAGCTATCTCTGCACCGTGCATCCCTATATGACCGGCAAGATCGTGGTGAAGTAGACCAGATATTCATGTGTCTTCCCGCCGCGCCGCCGCCATATTAGGCGGATGAGCGCGGCGGCGGAGCGGCTGGCCTGGACCCGGGAACTGCGGCGTCAGGGCGCCTTCGGCGAAGGCGGCTGGGGGCTCTCGCCCCGCGGACCGGTCGCTTCCTTCATCCTCCACGGCCTGGCGCTCCTCCTGATCATCCTCGGCCTGCCAAGCCTGATCCGCCCCCCGCCCGAACCGCCGGCGGTGGTGCCGGTCGATCTGGTGCTGCTGGGCGATAAGAGCCTCTCCCCCGCCCATCACCAGCTGGCGGCCATCCCGCAGCAGATGGCGCCGGAGACCTCGCCCGTGCGGCCGCCCAACCCCGTCCCGCTGCCCGCCACGCCGCCACCCGTGCCGGCCGCCCCGATCCCCAATCCGGGCTCCGGACCCGTCGATCCGCTGGCGGGATTGAGCCTCCTGGGTACGCCCGAGCCCCCCAAGGTGACGCCGAAGCTGAAGCCGAACCGGCCCGCCGCGGTCAAGCCGGCGAAGAAGCCGATGCCCCCGGTCGAGGACCTCGCGGCGACGCTTCAGTCCCTGAGCCAGCAGCAGCAGCTCCAGGCAAAGACCCCGCCCAGCCCCGACCAGCAAGCCGATCTCGGCCAGTCCAACACGAATGCGGGCAATGGCGATATCGGGCCGATGGCGATGTACAGCGCCAAGGATTTCATCCGCGTCCAGATCGAGCGGCACTGGTATCTGGACCGCGCTGCCATCGGCGCCGGCGAGTTCAGCGTCTCGCTGCATCTGATGCTGACCGCCGACGGCCATGTGAGCCTGGCGGAGATCGTGGACAGCATGGGCTATGGCGAGGATGCTGCCTATCTCGCCGCCGCGCGGAGCCTGCGCGGGGCGGCCCTTCTCTCCTCGCCGCTGACCCTGCCGCCGGGGCACTACGCCCAGATCAAGGACGTAATCCTGACCTTCAGCCCGAAGGACGTGCTGCGCTAGGCAAGGGCGGATCGTCCGAAGTCCGCTCTATTGCAGGCTGCGCGCGACGCGAAAGCCGGCGTAGTTGGAGTAGTCGAAGTCGCGCCCGGCGGCATCGGCCTTGATGCGCGCGGCGGAGCGCAGGAACTCCGGCACATTGCTCCAGGAGCCGCCGCGAAGTGCGCGGCGCCTGCAATCGCCCTTCTTCCAGGCGCGCCCATCCGTCGGCGCGCCGACATAGCTCTCGTTCCAGCAATCGTCGGTCCACTGCCAGACATTGCCCAGCATGTCGTAGAGCCCGAAGCCGTTGGGCCCGAAGCTCCCCACCGGCGCCAAAAGAAGCCCATCCCAGCGGCTGCCGCAGCCATTGCAATTGGCGTTGCCGCTGCCGATCTCATTGCCCCACCAGCGCGCGGTGGTGGTGCCGGCGCGCGCCGCATATTCCCACTCCGCCTCGCTCGGCAGGCGGTAGAGGCCCTCCGCCGCGGCCTCCGGGTTCTCGGCCCGAAGCTTCGCGTTCAGCCAGGCGATATAGGCCTCGGCGTCATACCAGTTGAGGCAGACCGCCGGGCTCTGCGAGGCCTCGGAATCGACCGGCGGATAGGCGATACCGCCGCCGGGCGAACGCCAGCCGAGTCGCAAGATCTGATCGCAGAGCGCGGGTTGGTATCCCGTGTCTCGCAGGAAGGTCAGGAACTCCGCATCGCTCACATCGGTGACGGCGAGCGCGAAGGGCCTGATCGTGACCGGATGCTGAGGCCCCTCGGAATCGAAGCGGCCCAGCTCCCATTTCGGGCTGCCCATCATGAACTTGCCCCCGGGAAGGGCCACCATCGCCGGGCATTCGGCGCAATCCTTGATTTGCCGCGGTGCGGCTGCGGAAGCGGTGCCGGTGATGCAGAGCGCGAGCAGCAGAAGGAGCGAAAGCAAAACTCCCCTCTCCCGCGCTTCGAAGCGGGAGAGGGAGAGATGCCGACGATCGAGGCTCTCGCTCAGCCCGGAATCCCGCCGCCCTGGTTGTCCTGAGGCCGGGTGGTGGTGAGGATGTCCTGGGCGCGGAGCCAGGCGGGCGAGCCTTCGGGAAGCTGCTGGATGGCGCGGTCGGCCTCGAGCCGCGCGGCCTTGTCGTCGCCATTGGCGGCGGCGGCCTCGGCGAGGGAGAGGGCGGCCATGCCCTCCTGCCCGCCCTTGCCATAGGCGATGGCAAGCGTGCGCCAGGCCTCCGGGTTGTCCGATTCGAACAGCACGACCTGCTTCATCTCCTGGATCGCCGGCGGGATCAGCCGCGGATCGTTCTGCTCGAGCTGGCACTGGGCCAGCTCCATGCGGATGAGGGGCTGGTTCGGGGCGAGCTGCACCGCCTTGCCGTAGAAGGCCAGCGCCTCGCGCCCATGGCCGCTCTGATAGAGGATCTGGCCCTTCTGCTCCTGGAAATAGGGATCGTCCGGATGATCCTTGATCAGGCTGTCGATCTCGGGCAGTGCGCGGGAGAGCTGGCCGATGCGGAAATAGGCGATGGAGCGCGCGTAGTGGGCATAGAGGCTCTGATCGCTCAGCGGATAGCGCTGCAGCACCTGGTCCAGCGGCCAGAGATATCCGATCAGCTTGGCGACCATGCGCTTATGGGCGACGACCCAGGCCGGCGGATCCGGGACATTGCTGTAGGGGGAGGTGTCCACATGGGCCTGGACATTGGCGATGCGGTCGGAGGTGAGAGGGTGGTTGCGCAGATAGGGATTCTGCTGGCCGTAGAGGGTGCGCTCGACCTGCTCCAATATGCCGAAAAACTCCAGCAGCCCGCGGGAGGATTGATGGGTGCGGTCGAGAAATGTCATGGCCGCCGCGTCGGCCGATGCCTCCATGGTGCGGGTATATTGCAGCACCGACTGGGTCGCGACCCCGGGGCCCACCAGCACGCCGGCGCCGCCGCCGCGCACCATGCCCGCCGCCACGCCGCCCAGCACCGCGCCGATGATCTCCTCGATGGTGGCGTTGCGCAGCGCCTCCTGGAAGCGCGCCAGATGGCCGCCGGCGATATGGCCGGTCTCATGCGCCACCACGCCGACGAGCTGGTTGGGCCGCTGGGTTCGGATCAGGAGCCCGGTATAGATGAAGACGTTCATGCCGCCGGCGACGAAGGCGTTGATGTCGTCGACATCCAGCAGATAGACATGCACCGCATGGGTGTCGAGGCCGGCCGCGACGAAGACCGGATCGGTGAACTCGCGGATCGTGGTCTCGATCTCCGCATCGCGGATGATGCTGGGACCCCTGTCGCCGGCGGCCTCCGCCGGCGGACGCGCGGGCCATGCGACGAGCCCCGCCAGGACCAGGAGGGCAATGGAGCGGCACAGCCAGCGCTTGCGGAGAATTCCTTGCATGTCGGCTCTTTTAGTCCGGCCGGGACGGGCTGGACATATATTTTTGGTAATGAACCACGCGAAACCCTAGGGCGGAATCGGGG
>DATBBO010000273.1:0-1633 GCA_036270995.1 Dongiaceae bacterium
AGACGGCGATGACGAAGGCCGGCACCGCGATGACGGAGACCGAGAGGATGGCGGTGATCCGGTCCATGAGCGAGCCCGGATACATGGCCGAGAGGCAGCCCAGCGGGATGCCCAGCAGGATCGACCAGCTCATGGCGCCCAAGATGAGGAGGAGCGTATCCGGCAGAAGGGTCATGATAATGCGCAGGACCGGCTCCTCGCTCAGGATATCGTTGCCCAGATTGCCGGTCAGCACCGAGCCATAGAAGCGCAGCAGCTGAATGTAGATCGGCTGATCGAGACCCATGCGCTGGCGCAGCGCCTCGACCTGGACCGGATTGGCCCGCGGGCCCAAGGCGACGCTGAGGGGATCGCCCGGGATGATGTAGATCATCAGGAAAAGGACGACGATGACCACCGTCACGACGAGGACGGCGAGGCCCAGCCGCTTGGCGGCGTAGCTCAACATGGCGCGATCCCGAGAAATCCCCCTCGCCCGGCCGAGGGGGGCGAGGGGGATCGAGGTGCCATGCGGCGGCGAAGGGCGCGAGCCTCCGCGTCAGCGCGGCAGAGGCTCAACGCCGGACCTTATGCCTTCTTGAAGCGCGCCAGCTGCGGCGTCCCGTCGGGGCGCAGCGCCGGGACGATCTTGTCGCTGTAGAGGATGCCCGTGGCCTCATGGGTCAGGAAGACATAGTCGCCGGATTCTTCCATGAGGTTCTGCATCTGGACATACATGGCCGCGCGCTTGGCGGTGTCGAGCTCGCCCACCGCCTGCTTGTTCAGCTCGCCGAACTGCTTGTTGTTGAAGCGCTCCCAGTTCCAGATGCCGACCTGCTCGGGGGTGAACCAGAGCGTCGCCCAGCTCGGATCGGGCTCCATGGAGAAGCGGTCGATGATGAGCTGCAGCTTCTTCCAGCTGTCGCCCTTCTTGACCGCCCCCAGGCTCCAGAAGGTGCCGCTGTCATGGGGCTCGATCTCCACCGTGATGCCGACCTCCGCGAGATTGGCCTGTACGACCTGGGCCGCCGCCAGACGCTCGGCCTTGTTGAGGATCGCAAGCGTCAGGCTCAGATTCGAGACACCGGCCTCCTTCAGCAGCGCCTGGGCCTTTGCCGCGTCATGGGTGTAGAGATTGGCCTCGCGATGGCCCGGCAGGCCGGGCGCGATGATCCCCGTCGCGACCTCGGCGGCGCCGAGATAGGCGGCGTCGACGACAGCCTTGCGGTCCACGGCGTATTGGATGGCCCGGCGGACTCGCTGGTCCGATAGGGCCGGATAATCCTGGTTCATGCCCATCCAGACATAGGCGAGGGAGGGCCGGCGAATGAACTTGCTGTTCTTCGGCGGCTCCTTCAGATAGCGCGGAATCGAGCTGATGCTGGTCCAGGTATAGTCGAGATCGCCGCTTTCGAAGCCGAGCTCGGCGGTCTTCTCGTCCTCGATGGGCATGATCTGGATCTCATCGAAATCCGGCGTGTAGAGCTTCCAGTCCGGATTGCGCTCCAGGATGATCTTGGTCTTGGGCTCCCAGCTCTTGAGGCGATAGGGACCGCATTGGCAGGGGGGCTTGGTGGTGAACTTGCCGCCCGCCGCCTCGTAGGCCTTCTGCGGCAGGATGATGGAGCTCTCCGTCGGCAAGGTGCTGGTCCAG
>DATBBO010000274.1:0-5856 GCA_036270995.1 Dongiaceae bacterium
ACCCATATTCCCACGGGGATCGTCGTGAGCTGCCAGGCCGACCGTTCGCAGCACCGCAACAGGGCCATGGCCATGGCCATGCTGAAGGCGCGGCTCTATGAGGCCGAGCTGCAGAAGCGCGAGGCGGAGGCGGCCAAGGCCGAGGCTGCCAAGACCGATATCGGCTGGGGCCATCAGATCCGCTCCTATGTGCTGCAGCCCTACCAGATGGTGAAGGATCTGCGCACCGGCGTGGAGACCAGCGCCACCCAGGCGGTTCTGGACGGCGACCTCGACCGCTTCATGGCCGCATCGCTGGCCGCGCGGCTGGGCGAGGGCGAGGGCGCCAAGGCCTGATCGGCCTTCCAGCTCAGGCAGTGTCCCGGCGGATTACAGATCGCCCCGGTGGCCGAGCTTCCAATCGTGGACCAGGCTCAGGGCCTTCGCCATGTCCTCATCCGTCTTCAGATAGCTACCTGCGACATCCCTCCTGCCGGATGCCTTCCCCACCGCGCTGGTCTCGCCCTGCGCCTCGGCGGCGAGCTGGTACCAGGCATAGGCCTTGATCCAGTCCGGCGTCCCCTCGGGCCCCTTCTGGTAGATCTCCCCGAGATCGGTCAGCGCCACGGCATCGCCGCGGTCGGCGGCTTCTCTCAGGTAGTAGATCGCGAGCTCGGGATTGTCTTCGCCATGGAGGCCGGTGCCGGCCATGTACATCTCGCCAAGGCGGCGCTGGGCATAGACCTGGCCGCCCTTCGCGGCCTCGGCGTACCAGTCACGCGCTTCGTCGAGACTCTGCGCCGGCAGGCCCAGGCAATTGTTCTTGTCGATCTGGGGATTGTAGAGATCACCCAGGCTGTTCTGGGCGAGCGCACTGCCTCTGGCCGCCGCCCTTCGATACCAGACCTCCGCCTGACCGCAATCCGGCTGGTCATAGAGGCCTTGCGCGTATCCCATCTGATAGATGTGGCCGACGAAGAACTGGTCATAGGGATCGATGGCCAGGTCGTGATGTTCGAACAGCCAGATCGCCTTGCGATACATGTCCATCGCCTCGGCGTATTCCCGCTCATTCGTCTGCCTGTCATCGCGGGCGCTTCGCGTCCGCTTGACCTCGGCCAGATAGACGTAGGCCATGCCATAGGCGGGCCATGCATTGGCCGGAAAGCGGAATTCGTCGAGCGCGGCCTGATAGTTCTCGGCGGCGGCCGTCCAGTCCTGCTTGGTCGCGAAGACGAGGCCCCGCAGCAGGGCGGACCAGGGCTTGCAGGATGAGTCATAGTCCTCGCAGTACTGGACGGTTTCGGGGACCTTCGCCTGCTGCTTGCCGAGGTAGTAGACCGCGAGCGCGTAGGAATCGAGCGCGTGCACCGTCTGGATGGCGCCGCTCCTGAGGATGTCGTCCAGCGACGAGGCACCGTCTCCGGCGTCACCTGCGGCTGCCGGCGATACGATGTCGAAGAAGGGTCCGCCCTGGCTGCTCACCCGCAGCCGCAGCACCAGGCGATTGTCGGCCTGCTGGATGATCTCGCCGCCGACCTCGGTCTCGCCCGCACCGAAGGTGGTCCTGAGATAGGACAGCGCCGATCGGAGCGACATGCCGAGCCCCGGAAGCTGCATGTCGACCGTGCCCAGCTCCGTATCGAAGGACTTCGCCTTTTTCAGGAAGGGGCGGCTGACGATTTCGTTCTGCCTGTTGATCAAGGTGATCTGATCGAGCAGACGCTGCGACACGATGGTGGAGGTATATCCTTCGTCGGTCAGGGCCTGCGGAACGCCGATCGGGCGGATCACCACGACGTCGCGAAAGGTCTCCCGGATGATCGCGATGGCGACCAGTGCGAAGAGAAGCGTGACGAGGGGGCCGATGAGATTGGTGACGGGTGACTGCAGGATCCTCCAGCAGGCCGC
Source organism: Dongiaceae bacterium (assembly GCA_036270995.1). GTDB lineage: Bacteria > Pseudomonadota > Alphaproteobacteria > Dongiales > Dongiaceae > DASXQK01. The sequence continues at coordinate 1,891 of DATBBO010000274.1, forward strand.
GAGGAGTCCTGAGGAAGTTGCGGGCGGCGTGCTCGGCGCCGGCTCGGCGATGGAGGTGCGGGCAGACTCCTCCCCTGCGCGCCCGGAGGGGATCTCCGGAGCATCGTCGTCCGTATCGGGAAGCGTCATCTTGTTCATGCTTGATCCAAGTCATGAACCAACCCGCAATTGGGCACCGCCGGACGTAAACAAAGTATAAAGACAGACAATGCGCGCTGTTTCAGCGGCTTCGCTCCCAGTGGGCGCCGCTCGGGCCGTTGTCAGGGGTGTCGGAATCATTCTCCTTGGCCCGTCAGCCATTGCGAGTAGTATGGCCCCACGCACGTCACGCAAGTCCGTCTGCAGAGCCTAGGTGCAATGGCCTCGCGACACGCCGCGGGGCCCCTATCGGGGAAAGGCCGCGGGGTGCCGTTGACTGGGGGTATTGTCGAGCCAGAGGATTCGGGCGCCCGGCCGGGCGACGGCACGGCTGCGGGACGGCAGCGGCGATTCCGCCTTATCCTGATCAAGCCCTCGCATTACGACGACGACGGCTATGTCATCCAATGGTACCGCTCGGCCATCCCGTCCAACTCGCTGGCCGTGCTCTATGGGCTCGCCAAGACCTGCGCCGAGGAGAAACGCCTCGGCGACGATATCGATCTCCAGATCTTCGGCTTCGACGAGACCAATACCCGTATCGAGCCGCGCAAGATTGCAGCCCTGCTGGACGGTGCGGATTTCGGCATGGTGATGCTGGTGGGCGTACAGTCCAACCAGTTCCCGCGGGCTCTCGACATCGCCCGTCCGCTCAGGGAGCGCGGGATCACCGTCGGGATCGGCGGTTTCCATGTCTCCGGCACCATCGCCATGCTGGCGGAGCGCGATCCCGATGTCCGCCGGGCGGAGGAGATGGGCGTCTTCCTCTTCGCCGGTGAGGCGGAGGAGGGCCGGCTGGAGCAGGTGCTGGCCGATGCCGTCGAAGGCCGGCTGCAGCCGCTCTATAACTTCATGAATGATCTGCCGGGGCTGGAGGGCGTGCCCACGCCCGTCCTGCCGGCGGTCCGCGTCCGGCGCACCGCCGGCGCCCATACCAGCTTCGATGCAGGGCGCGGCTGCCCCTATCAATGCTCCTTCTGCACCATCATCAATGTCCAGGGGCGGAAGTCGCGGCGCCGCTCACCCGCGGATATCGAAGCGATCGTCAGGACCAATCTCGCCCAGGGAATCCATCGCTTCTTCATCACCGACGACAACTTCGCCCGCAACAAGGATTGGGAGGCGATCATGGATCGCCTCATCCCGCTCCGGGAGCAGGAAGGGCTCAAGTTCAACTTCATCATCCAGGTCGATACCCTCTGCCACCGCATTCCGAACTTCATCGAGAAATGCGCGCGGGCCGGGGTGAAGCGGGTCTTCATCGGGCTGGAGAACATCAACCCCGACAGCCTGCTGGGCGCCAAGAAGCGCCAGAACAAGATCACCGAATACCGCAAGATGCTGCTGGCCTGGAAACGCGTCGGCTGCGTCACCTATTGCGGCTACATCCTGGGCTTCCCCAACGACACCTTCGAGTCCATCCGGCACGACATCGAGATCATCCAGCGCGAGCTGCCGGTCGATCTCCTCGAGTTCTTCCACCTGACGCCGCTGCCGGGCTCCGAGGATCACAAGAAGCTGCATCAAGCGGGTGTCCCCATGGACCCCGACATGAACAAATACGACCTCAACCACGTCACCACGGCCCATCCGCGCATGTCGTTCGAGGAATGCGAGCGGACCTATGCCATGGCCTGGGACACCTACTATTCGCCGAAGCATGTGGAGACGATTCTGCGCCGGGCGGCGGCCAGCAATATCAGCCCGGGCAAGACGCTCTTCCTGCTGGTCTGGTTCAAGGGGTGCATCTCCATCGAAAAGATCCATCCCCTGGAAGGCGGCTTCCTCCGGCTCAAATTCCGCCGCGACCGGCGGCCCGGCCTGAGGATCGAGCCGGCCTGGCTCTTCTATCCGAAATACATCATCGAGACCCTGCGCAAGCAGGGACGATGGGCGGCCTTCTATCTGCGAATGCGCATGGTCTATCTCAGGATCAAGCACGACCCCGAGCGGCGCAACTACATGGACCTCGCCCTTTCGCCGGTGGATGACGACGAGACGGAATCCCGCGAGCTCTTCCAATCCACCGCCGCCCAGGCCTATGTCCGCCAGGAGCAGCGGCTGGACAAGATCCGCCACGGGACGGCGGCCTAGAGGCCAGGGTCCCTGCCGGCCTCGCCTTTCCTAGGCGCGCTTCGGCTTGCGTGAAGGGCCGGAGGTGCTTCGGCGTCCGAGGAAATACAGGCCCATGTAAACCATGCAGTCGACGAGCGCGCCACGCCGCTCGCGCGCCGCGAGCCAATCGTGCACTTTCCTTAGGTCGACCAGATGCAGCCGGAGGCGCTCATCGCCATCGCCGTTCGGGTGGGAAAGCCTTTCGAGACCGCTCGCGATGAAGAGCGTCAGAGTCTCGCTCGTCGTTCCCTGGGGAGAGAGCGCCGTGGGCAAGCTTTCGCATCCTGGCTGCCTCGAAGCCGGTCTCCTCCACCAGCTCCCGCCGCGCAGCCGACAAGGCGGTTTCCCCGGAGTATCCCCGCGACGCCCTTTCTATCAGCCCGCCGGGAAGCCCGATGACATCGCGCCGGTGGGAGAAGCGGAACTGCTCGACCAGGATTAGGCTGCCCCTGTAGGTGCGAGGATGCATGCAACGCCGGCGCTTCTCGGCCGGTCCGCGTATTCCCAACTCTCGTCGTCGACCAGCCGGATGAATTTTCCCTTCGCTATGACCCTGGCCATGGGACTTCCTCAGGTCTCGCTTGCCATCGCATCGTAGAACGCCGCGCTCATCCCCGCGGCGTCTCGCGCCGCGGCATTGAAGGGCGGCTTGAGGCGACCGCGGAAATGGCGACGCACGAGGTCCCGGAAGGCGGCGGCCGGCTCCAGGCCTCGCTCGCCGGCCAGCCAGTCGAACCAGCGCTTGCCGGCAGCGACATGGCCGATCTCCTCGCGATAGATCACGTCGAGCGCCGCGGCGCTTGCCTCATCGCCATGACGGCGCAGACTCGCGATCATCCCGGGGGTGACGTCCAAGCCGCGTGCCTCGAGCACGAGAGGCGCGATGGCGAGCCGGGCGAGGAGATCGTGGCGGGTCTCAAGCGCCGCCTGCCAAAGCCCGTCATGGGCGGGAAGATCGCCATAGGCGGCGCCGAGCTCGGAGAGGCGCGTGGCGAGGAGCTCGAAATGCTCCGCCTCCTGATCGCCCACCTCGACCCAGTCATCGAAGAAGGCTCGCGGCAGCTCAGGCGATCCAAACCGCGCGATCAGATCCCAGGCGAGATCGATGGCGTTGAGCTCGATATGCGCGAGCGCATGGAGAAGAGCGATGCGGCCGGCAAGGCCGGTCCCCGCCTTGCGCTTGGGCATCTCCCGGGGCGCCAGCAGCAGCGGGCGCGCGGGCCGTGCCGGGCGCTTCGGCGGCTCGGCCGTGCCAGGCTCGATCCGGCCGCTGCGCCAGGCCGCGGCCAGGGCATGAGCGCGGCCCGTCTTGGCCGCGGGATCCGCGCTGGTCAGGATCTCGACGGCGCCTGCGGCGAGGCTCAGTCCGGTTTGCTGCATCGACAACGTATTTACCACGGAGGCGCGGACCCCCTCACCCCGAACTTCTCCCCCGTTCCGGGGGCGAGGGGAAAAAAGGGGCGAGGGGGAAAAGCGGCTACAGAGCCTTCGCCGCGGCGAGCACCTCGTCGACATGACCCGGCACCTTGACCTTGTGCCAGATGTTGCGGATGACGCCCTTCTCGTCGATCAGGAAGGTGGCGCGCTCGATGCCCATGTACTTCTTGCCGTACATGCTCTTCTCGACCCAGACGCCGAAATCGTCGGTCACCTTGCCGCTCTCATCGGCGCCGAGCTGGAAGTTGAGATCGTATTTCTTCTTGAACTTGTCAT
>DATBBO010000275.1:0-11822 GCA_036270995.1 Dongiaceae bacterium
GGCGAGCTGGTGCACGATCGCGGCCGTCGGGCCGCGATATGGCACCTGCCCTTCCACGCCCTCGGGCACCAGCTTCAGAGTCTCGCGCACCTCCTGCTGGAAGTAGCGGTCGGCGGAGCCCCGCGCCATGGCACCGAGCGAGCCCATGCCGCGATAGGATTTGTAGCTGCGGCCCTGATAGAGGAAGACCTCGCCCGGGCTCTCGTCGGTGCCGGCGAGCAGCGAGCCCACCATGCAGCAATGGGCGCCGGCCGCGATCGCCTTGGCGAGATCGCCGGAATATTTGATGCCGCCATCGGCGATGACGGGGATGCCGCGCTTCTGCGCCTCGCTCACCGCATCGATGAGCGCCGTCAGCTGCGGCACGCCGACGCCGGCGACGACGCGGGTGGTGCAGATGGAGCCCGGGCCGATGCCGACCTTGATGGCATCGGCACCCGCATCGATGAGGGCGCGCGCGCCCTCGGCCGTGGCGATATTGCCGGCGATGACCTGGCAGGCATTGCTCAGGCGCTTGACCGCGGCGACCGCGGCCAGCACGCCCTCGCTATGGCCATGGGCGGTATCGATGACGATGATGTCGACCTCGGCCTCGAGCAGCGCTTCCGCGCGCTTCAGGCCCTCGGGTCCCACGCCGGTCGCCGCGGCAACGCGCAGGCGCCCCTTCTCGTCCTTGCTGGCATTGGGGAATTTCTGCGCCTTCTCGATATCCTTGACGGTGATCAGGCCGACGCAGCGATACGCATCGTCCACCACCAGGAGCTTCTCGATCCGGTACTGGTGCAGCAGGCGCTTGGCCTCGGCATGGCCGATGCCGTCCTTCACCGTCACCAGCCTGTCCTTGGTCATGAGCTCGGAGACCGGCTGGCGCTGGTCGCTGGCGAAGCGGATGTCGCGGTTGGTGAGGATGCCGGCCAGCTTGCCGCTGCCGCGCTCGACCACCGGGAAGCCCGAGATCTGATGGGCCTCCATCATGCTGAGGGCATCGGCCAGAGGCTGGTCGGGATGGATGGTGAGCGGGTTGACCACCATGCCGGATTCGAACTTCTTGACGCGGCGGACCTCATCGGCCTGGCGGGCGATGTCGAAGTTCTTATGGATGACGCCGAGCCCGCCGGATTGGGCCATGGTGATGGCCATCTGGCTCTCGGTCACGGTATCCATGGCGGAGGAGAGCAGCGGGATGCCGAGCTCGATGCGCTGGGTCAGCCTGGTTCGGGTATCGGCGGCGGAGGGGAGGACGGCAGAGGCGGCAGGCTCCAGCAAGACGTCGTCGAAAGTCAGCGCCTCGCGGATCTCCATGCCACACCTCCAGGGATAGGGCCCCTCGCGGGTAATGGCGCGCCATCATACATAGAAAGGTTCCAAAGCCAAGAAAAGCCTGGGCCTGCGACCCCGCCTTCCGCTCAACCCTGCCTTGCGCAGGCACATGACCGACTGGCCTTGAATCGTGCTGTGCCGCCATATCCACCGCCCCCTCCCCCTTGCGGGGAGGGTTGGGGTGGGGGGTGATGCAGCGCGCGATATCCGAGTGATCGTGTCTGTTGCTCCACCCCCACCCCGACCCGCCCCCGTCGAGGGGGCGGGGGAAGAGGGCACCAATCAGCTGGCCGCCTGTGGCCGGAACCGCAGCGCCACCACATAGATCTCCGCCGAGTCGGCCCGGCTGGCCAGGGGCTTCACATGGCGCACCTCGGCGAAGTCGCGCTTGAGGGCCTTCAGCAGCTCCTGGGTCGCACCCCCCTGCAGCACCTTGGCGATGAAGGCGCCGCCGGGCTTCAGCACCTCGACGGCGAAGGCATGGGCGGCCTCGGCCAGCGCTATGATCTTCACATGGTCGGTCCGGGCATGTCCGGTCGCAGGTGCGGCCATGTCGGAGAGCACGACATCCGCGGGCCCGCCCAGGGCTTCCTTGAGCCGCGCCGGCGCCTCGGGGGCGAGGAAATCGCCTTCCAGAAGTTCCGCGCCGGGGATCGGCTGCATGGGCGTCAGGTCGATGCCGACCACCCTGCCCTGCTTGCCTCCCCTCTCTTTTCCGCCCGCGGGAAGGCAGCGCTCGACCGCCACCTGAGTCCAGCCGCCGGGGGCGGCCCCCAGATCGATGACCCGCTTGCCCGGCCCCAGGAGATGGAAGCGGTCGTCGAGCTGCTGCAGCTTGAAGGCGGCGCGGGAGCGATAGCCCTGGCGCTGGGCCTCGGCGACATAGGGGTCGTTGATCTGGCGCTCCAGCCAGCGGATCGAGGACGGCCGCCTTCGCCCTGCCGTGCGCAGCCGCTGGGTCAGGCTCCGGCCCGATCCGCCCGGGCGCCGCGGCGGCGGCGTCATGCTGTCTCCACCGCAGCCAGCCTTTTTCTTCCGTCACCCCGGCGAAAGCCGGGGTCCAGGGCAACCGGTGAGCTCTTGCAACCCTGGATCCCGGCTTTCGCCGGGATGACAAATAATTTGTAAGGTGGCGGCGTCATGCCGCGTTGCGGCCCCGGGCCAGGAGCCCGAGGAGGATTCCCTCGCGCACGCCGCGATCGGCGACCCGGAGGCGCCCGACGGGGAAGAGCCGGCAGATGGCGGCGAGGATGGCGCAGCCGGCGACGACGAGATCGGCGCGCTCGCGCCCGATGCAGGGAATGGCCGCGCGCTCCTCCCAGCCCATGCCGGCGAGCTTCGCGCTGATTCCCTCGATGGTCGCGAAATCGAGGCTCGAGCCGTCGACCCGCGCCCGGTCATAGCGCGGGAGATCGAGATGGACGCCGCAAAGCGTGGTGATGGTGCCGGAAGTGCCGAGCATCTGCAGCTCGCCGACGATGGCCGCGTCGCTGAGCTCGCGCGCGGCCGCGAACTCGCTCAGCAGGAGCGTGGTCTCCGCCACCATGGTCTCGTAGACCTCGCGGCTGATCCAGCCGGTGCCATAGCGCTCCGCCAGGACCACCACGCCGATGGGAATCGAGTGCCAGGCGACGAGCTTCGGCGTGGCGCCATCGACCAGATGGAGACAGCCGACCTCCGTCGAGCCGCCGCCGATATCAAAGGCGAGCGCCCGGCGCGGCGCGTGCGTCAGCAGGGGCGCGCAGCCGGCGAAGGCGAGCGCGGCCTCCTCCTGGTTGGTGATGATCTCGATCGCGATGCCGGTCTCGCTCTGGACCCGGTCGAGGAACTCGGCGCAATTGTCGGCGCGGCGGCAGGCCTCGGTCGCAACGCTGCGGCCATGGGTCACGCCCTGGCGGCGCATCTTGGCGGCGCAGATCTTGAGGGCCTCCACGGTGCGGTCCATGGCAGGGCGCGAGAGCGAGCCGCTGGCGCCCAGCCCCTCGCCCAGGCGGACGATGCGCGAGAAGGCGTCGACGACGCGGAACCCCTCCCCTCTCGGCCGCGCCACCAGCAAGCGGCAGTTGTTGGTGCCGAGGTCCAGCGCGGCCAGCACGGCCCCGTCGCCGTCGACCCGATTCTCCGCCGCTCGAGCGGCGGGTCCCAGGCCGACATTGCCGTTCAAGAACTTGCTCCCCGGGTGGCCACGATTCCTACTGGAGCCGCCGGCACCCTGTTTCGGCCCCGATCCTAGCCGGCTTTCGCCCGGCCTCCAAGCCGGCGGGGACAAGGGCGGAGGCCGGGGCTCGTGATTTTTCCGTCATGGCCGGGCTTGACCCGGCCATCCGCGTGGCTGTTGCAGTAACGGTTGAAAGAGCGGGGCTTCGGCACTAGATTGCGCGCCGTCCGACCGACTCCGGGACCAGCTCATCTCTCCGGGGCCGCCCCTGCTGGGGGATCGTCTAGCGGTAGGACTGCGGACTCTGACTCCGCCAACCTTGGTTCGAATCCAAGTCCCCCAGCCATCACCGCACGGGCTCATGTGTCGATATTGCCGCTCGCATAGAGCCAGCGGGCGACGAGGGCTTCGGTGTCGCCGCCGAATTCCGCCCGCGCCCCTTCCGAGAGGACCGTGCCGGTGCGCAGGACATAGACATAGTCGGCGATCTCGAGGGCATGCTTGATGTTCTGATCGACCAGCAGGATCGCCTTGTTGCGGCGGGCGGCAAGGTTGCGGATCAGCTCATAGGTCATCGCGGCGACCCGCGGCTCGACGCCGGCCGTGGGCTCGTCGATGAGAAAGAGGACCGGGTCGTGCATCAGGCTGCGGGCGATCTCCAGCTGGCGCTGCTGCCCGCCGCTCAGCGTGCCGGCGGCCTGGCGCCGCTTCTCGCCCAGGATCGGAAACTCCTCGCAGGCCCGCCGGATCAGTTCTTCGACGCGTCCGCGCTCGCGCTTGTAGCGCCAGGCGCCCAGCCTGAGATTCACCTCGACGGAGAGATGCGGAAAGATGCTGGGGCGCTGCGGCAGATAGGCGACGCCATGCCGTCCCATCTCATGCGGAGGGACAGCGCGCATGGCCTGTCCGTTCAGGCGGATCTCGCCCTGGCGAGCCGGCAGGAAGCCGAACAGGACCTTGAGCAAGGTCGACTTCCCCGTCCCGTTCGGGCCGAGGACGCAACGCACCTGGCCGCAGACGGCCTCGACCGAGACATCGCGCAGGATATCGATGCCGGGCATATAGCCGGCCACCAGCCCGCGCGCCGTGAGCCAGGTGTCTCCCGCCGCGGCCGCCATCTCAGAACCCCGCATAGGCCGCGACCACGGCCTGGTCCACCCGGATCTCGGCCGGCGGTCCGTCGGCGATCTTGCGCCCCCGGTTCATGACGACGAGGCGGCGCGAGATGCGCAGGATCGCCTCGGTGTCGTGATCGACGATGACGAAGGTGCGCCCGGCCTGGTGGAGTTCCTGGATCCGCTTGATCAGCTCGTCGCGCAGACGCGGATGCACCCCGGCGAAGGGCTCGTCCAGGAACAGGATGGCGGGCTCCAGCATCAGGCAGCGCCCGAGCTCGAGCAGCTTCTGCTGGCCACCCGAGAGATTCTTCGCATGCAGATGCTCGAGATGGCCGAGGTTCAGGAATTCGAGATAGCTGCGCGCCCGCTGCACGGCCGATGCCCAGGTCGAATGCCGACGCGTGAGGCCGGGGACGAGGAGGTTCTCCAGCACCGTCATGCGGCGGAAAAGCTGGGTCAGCTGGAAGGTCCGGGCGACACCCATCCCGGCATAGATATGCGCGGGCCGGTCGCCCATGCGCTGGCCACGCAGGATGACGTCGCCGCGGTCGGGCTGGAGATGGCCGGTCAGGATGTTGATGAGGGTCGTCTTGCCCGAGCCGTTCGGGCCGATGAGCCCGATGAGGTCGCCCTCGGCGATGGCGAATTCGACCGCGTCGTTGGCGAGGATCCCTCCGAAGCTTTTGGTGACCCCCACCCCCCTGACGAGCTCCGCCCCGCCGTTCACGTGCTGGTATCCTTCTGCGGCACGTCCCGGGCGGCAACCGCCGCGCTGGCCCTGGATTCGCCCAGGCGCACGAACTGGAGCCAGAGAGGCGTAAGCAGACCGTTGCGGGCAAAGCGCATTGTGAGCAGCAGGAGGATGCCGAAGATCGGGAAGCGCCACTGCTCATAGTCCCGCAGGACCTCCAGCAGATACTCGACGAGGAAGGCACCGCCAACAGCGGTCGGCAGCCGCTCCATGCCACCGATGACGCACATCACCACCAGAATCGCCATCAGATCGAGCCCGCCCAGGCTCGGCGTCAGGATGCCGATATAGTGGGCGTAGAAGCCGCCGGCGAGGCCCGCGAAGCCGCTGGCGATCGCGAAGATGAGGATGCGAAACCGCGCGACCGGGACACCCGAGGCTTCCGCCGCCTGCTCGTCCTCGCGCAGCGCACGCAGGAACAAGCCCCAGCGCGAGCGAACGATGAGGCCCATGATGAGAAGCGACAGCGCGAGCAGCACGAAGGCGGTGTAGAAGAAGGGAAGGCGCGAGCTGGTGTCGAACAGCCGCTCTGTATGGAGCCCCGCCATGCCGGCGGTGATGTCGTCCTCGGTCGAGAAGGTGATGCGGACGATCTCCGCGAAGCCGAGGGTGAAGATCGCGAGATAGGGGCCGCTCATGCGCAGGCAAACCCAGCCAATGAGCCCGCCCAGCACGCAGCACATCGCGACCCCGGCGGCCATGCCGAGCGGGATCGGGATGCCGTACCACTGAACGAGCAGCGCCGAGGTATAGCCGCCGATCGAGGCGAAGGCCATGTGGCCGAGCGAGAACAGCCCGGCATAGCCGGCCAGCAGCGACCAGCTCGAGCTGAGGATGGCGTAGAACATGGCGATGATGGCGACATGCATCCAGTAGGAGTTGAGCTGGGGCGCGTAGGTCAGCGCGAGTGCCGTCACCACCACCAGGATATAGATGTGAAGACGCCGCACGCGGCTCACTCCATCCGGAGATGCCGTCGGCCGAAGAGTCCCTGCGGCCGGAGGATCAGGACGACCATGAGCACCAGCACCCCGAAGGCGTTGGTGTAGGCGAAGGCCCGGGTCGGATCGGGGAAGAAGGCCGTGAACAGGCTCTCCGATTCACCGAGCAGGACGCCGGCGATGATGCTGCCGGCGACCGACCCCATGCCGCCGAGGATCACGATGACATAGGCGTGAATGTTCGGCAGCACGCCCATATCGGGGGCCAGGGAGAAGATCGGCGCGACGAGGGCGCCGGCCCCGGCCGCGAGCGCGGCGCCGATGCCGAAGGCCAGCGAGTTGAATCGCTTGGCATTGATGCCGACGATCGCCGCCGAATCGCGCGACTGGCTGACCGCGTCGAGCGCCTGCCCCCAGATCGTCCGGTGCATGAAGTAAAGCAGCGCCACGATGATGACGATCCCGAACCCGCCCGCGAACAGGCGGTCGTTGGCGACGATGAAGCTGCCGAAATGCTGGACTCCCGGCACGAAGGAGGGCGGCTTCAGCGGAAAGGGTCCGAACAGGATGATGGCGATGTTGCGCAGGAAGAAGGCGAGCCCGAAGGTCACGATCAGCCCGTACTCGTCCTTGCGCTCGGTCCTGTCGCTGTAGAGGGGCGTCAACAGCGTCCGCTCCAGGAGGATGCCGAGGGCAAAGAGGACGGCCATCGCGGTGAACATCGCCACCAAGGGCGGGAAGGCCAGAAGCGTGATGATGTAGTAGGCGCAGTAGCCCCCCAGCATATAGAGGTCGCCATGCGCGAAGTTGACGATTTTCAGGATCGAAAAAATCAGCGTCACGCCAACGGCGATCAGCGCATAGATCACGCCGATGACCGCGCCGTTCGCGACCTGGAGGAAAAGGTAATCCCAGCTCATAGGCTTGATGAACGCCCGCTCAGCGCCGAAGCGGGGAAGATACCGCGCCGGCGCTCTCGGAGCACCTGCGCCTTATCTCCCCCGCAACAACGCTCGACGCTTACGCCGGGCGGTTCACTGGCCCGGCTTCAGGTACATGTATTTGACATTCGCGATGTCCCGCGGCCAGACGATGGGCGCATCCTCCGGCTGCTCATTCGCCTTGTCGTATTGGATTAGGGCAACCGGAGCCCCCATGAACTGGTGGTAGGCCCAATCCGGCGTGTGGCTCGTCGAGAAGGTGTAGCGACCGCGGCCAAGGACGATGTCCGTCGTCTCCAGGGCGGCGATGATCGCCTTGCCGTCCGTCGAGTTCGCCCGCTTGATCGCGTCCGCCAGCACCAGCATGGCGTCATAGTTCTCGATCGCCTGCGGGGAAGCCGGCTGGCCGTACTTCTTCTGGAAGGCGTCCACGAAAGACTTGGTCGTGTCGTTCCAGGCATTCTTCGGCAGACCGACGACTTCGGTGACCAGATACTTGCCGGCGTCGCCGACATTCTTCCAGAAGGTCGGATCCACCGCCGGGCCGCCGGAATTCGCGATGCCGGTCGCGGCCGTCGGTGCGAAGCCCTGGGTGTAGGACTGGCTGACCATCGGATAGGCGCCGGCTTCGCTGTAGGCGGTCATGAAGAAATCATAGGGCGGCGTGTGGCTCTTGAAACGCTCGATCTGGACCGTGAACTCCGTGCTGTTCGGATCGGCGCCGACGACATCGTATTTCACGCCGTTCTTGTCGAGAACCGGCAGCAGGACGTCGCGCGCGCTCTGGCCGCCATCGGTCTTCTCATAGATGACCGCCACGTTCTTGAATCCGGAGGCGGCGATCCACTCGCCGTATTTCGAGGCGATCAGTGCCTGGTTGGGCGCCACCCGGAAGACTTCGGGATAGCCCTTGGCCGTGATCTTGAGCGCCCAGACATCGACCGCGATGATGGGAATGCCGGCATTATGCGCGACTTCCATCTCCGCCAGGAAGACCGAGCTGTGGAACTCTCCGGTGATCGCCACCACATGCTCGTCGGAGATCAGCTTTTCGGCCGCCGCGGTGCCCTCCTCCGGCTGGCCGCGCGTATCCTCGAAGATGACCTGGATCGGCCGTCCGAGAACGCCGCCCTTGGCGTTGATTTCATCGGCGGCCAGTTGGGCCGCGTCCTTCATGAGAGCCCCCTCCGCATAGCCGCCCGGCGGCGAGAGCGGGCCGACCCAGCCGACCTTGATCGGCTCCGCCGCGTTGAGCGGCGCAGCCAGAAACTGTGCGGAGACCAGGACAAGCCCGCCCATCGTAGCAGCGAGCATGCCGGTGACTTGCCAACGACCCTTGACCTGCATTGCCTCCCTCCGTTTTCTGCTGTGTTAGTTGAGTTTATGGTAGTAGTTACAACTTTGACGGTATTACTATCATAACACACTTGCGGGGATGTTCTAACGCCGGCTCGCCGAGAGCGCGCTCGGCAAGGGCTGAAATGCTTGACGGCGGACTCCTTCGCCCGGGAGATTGATCTCACGAAATCGCCGCGCTGAGCGCGCCGCCGCGGCATCGGAAAGGAGGAGGTCATGACCGTCGCCCTCGATCACACCATCGTCGCGGCGAAGGACCGCTGGCAAAGCGCGCGCTTCCTCGCCGATATCCTGGGGCTCGCTGCGGGACCGGAATGGGCACGCTTCGTCCCCGTGCGCACCGGCAACGGCGTCACCCTCGATTTCGTCGATTCGACGGATGTCCGCCCACGCCATTTCGCCTTCCTCATCAGCGAGGCGGAGTTCGATGCCTCCCTCGCCCGGATCAAGGCGGCGGGCGTGGCTTACCATGCCGAGCACGACGGGAGCGGTGCGGGCGAGATCAACCGGCATTACGGCGGCCGCGGGGTCTACTTCAAAGGCCCGGAGGGCCATCTCTTCGAGATCATCACGCGGCCCTATGGGGCCGTGCCGGAAGGCTAGATCCAGGGATCGGGCGCTCCCGTTTGCATATTGTCGACGATTGATTTATCCACCCCTGCCCGATATGCAAGCCAACGGGGGCCGGACTCGCGTCGCCCCGGACACCGGTTCGGGGTGGCGCGAATGATCGCGGAGAGGACATGGCGAGTCTCACCAGCCTGAAGGTTGAGAAGCGGCTGCTGGGCCGGCAGGCCGCGGAGGCGATCCGCGCGTCCATCATGAGCGGGGCGCTGCCGCCCAGCGAGCGCCTGCTGGAGGTGCAACTCGCCAAGCAGCTCGAGGTGAGCCGCGGCACCGTCCGCTCGGCCCTGGCCCAGCTCGCCCATGAGGGCCTGGTGCGCCAGGTCGCCTTCACGAAATGGGAGGTCTCCGGCACCTCCGTCGCCGATGCCTGGGAGCTCTATACGCTGCGCGCCGTGCTGGAGGGGTTCGCCGCCCGGGTCGCCGCGGAGCGCGGCACGCCGGAAGAACGCCGCGAGCTGGAGGCGATCGGGCGACGCCTCGTCCAGTCCGTGCAGGCCGGGCACTACGAGCAGACGACCGAGCTCGATTTCCAGCTGCACCAGCAGATCGTCGCCATGGCGCGCCACGGACGCCTTGCCGATCAGCATCGCGTGATCCTGCAGCAGGTCCGCTTCCACATGGTCCAGGCCGGTTTCCTGCCCCATGACTACGAGCAGTACGTCGCGGAGCATGAGGCCCTGATCAAGGCCGTGGTGGGCGGCCATGCCGAGCTCGCCGAGCGCCTCGCCCGCAGCCACAACGACACCGAGGTCGAGGTCCTGTCCAAGGCGCTTACCTAGCCGAGCCCTCTGGATGGTGGGGTGACGAGGTGGCAGGCGTCATGCGCAAGACCTTCACCGCCATGGCCGAGCCTCTGCCGGGCGCCGGATGGCAGACGGATTTTCAGGCCTATTGGCCGCGGATGCGCGGCTGGTTCCTCTCCGAGGGGCTCGAGGCCCGGCCGACCGTGGCCGAGGTTCGTGCCGCCCTCTCCCGCCATCTGCCCGAGCTGGTGGCGATCTGGGAGCGGCTCTGCGGTCTAGCCGGCGGGAACGATGTCGCCCATCGCTTCCTCGGCCTCTATGGCCGCCCGCGCATCATCGGCCGGTGCAGCCAGGCAGTTTGGCTCGGCAAAGGCGGCCCCGCGCTGCTGCGCAATTACGATTTCGAGCCCGAGCGCATGATGGGCCGCATCGAGGCCACGCGCTGGTTCGGCCGGCCAGTCATCGCCATGGGTGAAGCGGCCTGGGGCTGCCTCGACGGCATGAACGCCGACGGGCTTGTCGCGAGCCTCACCTTCGGCGGCGGCCGGGCCTATGCCCGCGGCTTCGCCGTCACGCTGGCGCTGCGCTATGTGCTCGAGACCTGCCGCGGCGTCGCCGAGGCCGCGGCTGCGCTCTGCCGGCTTCCAGTCGCGCAATCGCAGAACGTGACTTTGCTCGATGCCGCCGGCAATCACGCCCTCGTCTATCTCGGTCCCGACCGCGCGCCGGCGGTGAGCGATGGTCTCGTCACCACCAATCACCAGGAGCGCGTGACATGGCCGGAGCTGGCGGCGGCGAGCGCATCGGTCGAGCGCCACGCCGCGCTCAGCGAAGCGCTCGCCGCGGCGGGCGATATCGACGCGCTCGCGGCCGCCTTGTTGGCCCCGCCGCTCTACGTCACCGGTCCCGGGACCTTCACGGCCTATAGCGCGATCTACCGCCCCGCCGAAGGCGCCGTCGACTATCTCTGGCCCGGCAAGCGCTGGCGCCAGAGCTTCGACGCCTTCGCGCCGGGGCGGTATGAGCATGCCTATGGCGGATGAGGCTAGTCGACCTTCACCGACAACTCGGTCCCGCCTTTGAGCGGCAGGGACATTGAGCGGAAGCCGTTGACGGGATCGCGGATGTAATCGAGGTAGTCGGGCTCGGCGTTGTCGTTCAGCACGATGCCGCCGCGGCGGATCTGAGGCGCCACGATCTCGATCACCTGACGCGCCAGCGAGGGGCCCTCGCTCACGGGCCAACCGTCAATCAGCGCAACGTCGACCGGGCCGCCGAGATCGCGCAGGGTCTCGCGCGCATCGCCGGGTCTGAGGTCGACCCAGGCCGCAAGGCCGGCAGCGGCAAGATTGCGCCGGGCAACCCGGAGCTTCTCCGGCACAATCTCCGAGCCGATCACCGTGCCACCGCCGTTGTCGCGGATCGCCGCGGCGAAATAGAGGGTCGACATGCCGATGGAGGTGGCGAACTCCACCACCCGCCGCGCTCCCAGCGCCCGACAGAGCAGATAGATGAGATCGCCTTGCGCCGGATGGATGGAGAATCCGAACTCGGCATAGAGCGCCGGGTCGAACGCATCGCTGTGGCGCGGCCCGTCATTGCGCGGTCGGCTCCGCTCGGCCTCGAGCCGGTCGATCACAGCGATGACCTTGGGGTCCATGAGCGGACCCGCCGCTGGCACGGCAGGTGCCCTGATCGTCATCGCCCATCTCCCCGCCGGCCGGTGATCTCGGCCGTCGCGCGGCGGAGAATCTCGGCGATGCGCCGGGCCTCCTCGGGTGAAGCGCCGCGCCTCTCGCGCAGCACCTGCCGTAGCTCGCGCCGCGCGAGCCAGACCTCTCGGCCGGCGCCTTCCTGCGAATCCTCC
>DATBBO010000276.1:0-2667 GCA_036270995.1 Dongiaceae bacterium
CACCACGAGATCGGTGCCCGCGACATCGGCGGCGCCGGCGATGCAGCGGCAGCGGGGATAGGCCGCCTCGACCGCATCGGCCAGATGCTGCGCCTTCTCGAGCGTCCGGTTAGCCAGGGTAATCTCCGCCGCCCCCGCCTCCGCCAGCGCGAAGGCGATCGCGCGGCCCGCCCCGCCGGCGCCGATCTGCAGGACGCGCTTGCCGGCGACCACGATCCCGTTGCGGGCGAGCCCTGAGGTGAAGCCGATGCCGTCCACATTGTCGCCGGTGAGCCCGCCATCGGCAGCGCGGCGGACGAAATTGACCGCGCCCACCTGCGCCGCGCGCTCCGTCATGCCGTCCAGATGCCTCAGCACCTCGATCTTGTGCGGGATCGTGACGCCGAAGCCCGCGACGTTGCGCAGCTTGCGGATGGTGGCAATCACCGATGCGAGATCCGCCGGCGTCACATGCAGCGGCGCAGCCGCGGCATCAAACCCCCGTTCGGAGAAATGCGCGTTGAAGAAGGCCGTGCCCCGGATATGCGCCACCGGATCGCCGAGGATGAACATGATCTTCGTCTTGCCGGTGATCCGGAGCGGGACGGGGCCGTCAGACATGGAAGATTCCTCAAGCGCCTGAAGCGCGAGCGACCGCGACCGCGAGGCCGGCCGCGCGGAAGGCCTCGGCCAGATGCGGCGGCGGCTCTGCATCGGCTATCAGCAGATGGCATTGCTCGAGGCCTGAGACCCGCGCCAGGGCGCGATGGCCGAACTTTGAGGAATCGCAGAGCACGACGACCTGGCGTGCGCGCGCGATGAAGGCCTGCTTCACCTCCGTATCCTCCAGGGAATAGTCGTAGAAGCCCGTCTCGGTCACGCCGGAAACACCGAGAAACAGGCGGTCGAAGTAATAGGCCTCCGCTTGCCGGGTCGCCACCGGCCCGATCACCGCCATTTCCGGCGCGCGGAGCTGACCGCCCAGCAGATAGACAGAGCTCGGCCCCTTGGTGAGGGTGATGGCGGCTGGCAGGCTGTTGGTGAAGATACGCAAGCCCGCCCGCGCCGCCAGCGCCTGGGCCAGAGCCAGAGCCGAGGTGCCGACATCGAGGGCGAGGGTCTCGCCGGCACCGACCAGGCGCGCAGCGAGGGCGGCAATACGGGCCTTGGCCTCGGCGTTCTTGCGCCGGCGGCGCTCGAAGACGGGCTCCTCCGCATCGAAGACCTCATGCCGGCGCATCTCGGGCCCGATCGCGCCACCATGGGTGCGCGTCAGCAGTCCGCGGGATTCCAGCGTCTCGAGATCGCGCCGGATGGTCATGGAGGATACCCCGAGCAGATCGGCCGTATCGGCGACGGAGACGAAGCCCTCCCGCGCGATGATATCGGCCAATCGCGCGCGCCGGGCGATTGCCGGGACACGGGCCCCGGTCCTTGCCGCACCGAGGGCTGGGTCCGTCTTCGGGCTCACCATCTCTTACATCCCACAGGACCGGTATAGTATCCCATCGAGTTGGCCTGTTCGAGATGATTGTTGCTATTTGTTCGCTTTTGGGAAGGAGAGCTGCGGCGCGATCATGGTCACGCGTCAGGATTTCGACGGGGCAGCCAGGCGCAGCACCAGGCGCCGCACGCCCTATCCGCTGGCCACCGCCGCACGCTACGACCGCGACCTCGGCTATCTCGTGGTGAGCTTCGGCGCCAACCTGGATCTGGCCATAGCCCCGCAAAATATCGAGGCTCTGGCGCAGGCAACGCCGGAGGAGCTGGACCAGGTCGAGATCAGCTCCTCGGGTCTCGGTCTCCGATTTCCCAGGCTCGAGGCCAAGCTCTATCTGCCGCCGCTGCTGAAGGGCCTCCATCGATCGTGGCGGTGAAGGCCGCGCGTCGGGCCCTCGCCAGCGCGAGCGATTATGTTGTTATTTGTTATATTTTGTGTGATGTTTTCTCCGACAGAGCTGTGTGCCGCAGGGAGGGTCATTTCCGTGCACGACCGCCGGCTCATCCGGGCCGGGCTCCGGAATTCACCTGCTCGCCTGATCCGGGCGTGACCGACAGGAGCAGAACCAGAATGCTCAAGGAAACCTTCGGCGCCGCCAAGCCCATCATCGCCATGGTGCACTTCCCGGCTTTGCCGGGCTCGCCCCGGTATGACGCGAAGCGCGGCATGCAATGGCTCGTGGATTCCTGCGCGGCCGATATCGAGAAGCTCAAGGCCGGCGGCGTCGATGCGCTCATGTTCGGCAATGAAGGCGACCGGCCCTATCTCACCAAGGCGACGCTCGAGACCGTCGCCGCCATGGCCGCGGCGATCGCCACGCTGAAGCCCATGATCGACCGGCCCTTCGGCGTCGACTATCTCTGGGATCCCTCTGCCACGGTGGCGCTGGGTGCCGCGACCGGTGCCGCCTTCGGGCGCGAGGTGATGACCGGCGTCTACGATTCCGATATGGGGTTGTGGCAGCCCGATGCGGCGAGCGCGCTGCGCCTGCGCCACAACCTCGCCCGCGACGATTTCAAGCTGCTCTACAACATCACCGCCGAGTTCGCCTCGCCGGTGGGCAGCCGCAGCATCGCGCAGCGCGCCCGCAGCGCCGTCTTCTCGGCCCTTGCCGATGTCGTGGTCGTCTCCGGCCCCATGACCGGCGAGGGCGTGGAGACCAGCGACCTCCGGGCCGCCAAATCGGC
>DATBBO010000277.1:0-3894 GCA_036270995.1 Dongiaceae bacterium
CATATTCGCAAATAGGAGAATAGAATGGAGAACAGGGCATCGAACACGATGACCAGGAACAGGCTCTCAACGACTGACTGCGTCGTCAGCCGACCGACGCTCTCGGCGCTGCCGGTGACCCGCAAGCCCTCGAAGCATCCGACGATCGAGATCAGTAACGCAAAGACCGGCGCCTTCGCCAGACCGACCAGGAAATGCGTCAGCGATACCGCGTGACTTAGCTGCGTCAGGAACTGCGAGACGCTCATGTTGAGCAGAAGCACGCAGGCCACCCCACCGCCCAGGAGTGCCGCCATGTCCGAATAGAACGTAAGCAACGGCAGCGAGATGACAAGCGCACCGACCCGCGGCAGGACGAGGATATCGAGAGGGTCGAGGCCGAGCGTGCGCAGCGCGTCCACCTCTTCGTTCACCTGCATGGTGCCGATCTGGGCGGTGAAGGAACTGCCGGTGCGCCCGGCGACGATGATCGCCGTCAGAAGAATCCCCATCTCACGCAGGACCGAGATGCCAACGAGATTGACGGTGAAGATCTGCCCGCCGAAGGCGCGGAGCTGGTCATAGCCCTGATAGGCGAGCACGACGCCGATGAGGAAGGAGATCAGCCCGATGATGGGCATGGCGTTGAGGCCGGTCTGCTCGATCTGGGCGATGAGGGAGATCGGCCGGATCCGGCGCGGCTGGAGGAACTGGCGAAAGAATCCGATGACGACGGCGCCAAAGAAATCGAGCAGATCGCGCGTCTGCTTGGCGGCGTGGAACAGCCCGGCGCCGATGCCGGCGACGATCTCGATCAGGTAATGATGGGGGCCGTGATGGGCGGGCGGGGGAGAGCCGGCCGCCATGACCTTCTCGATCAGGGCCCGCTGTCCCGGCGCCGTGCCGTCGAGGGTGACCTTGACCCCGGCCCGCTCCAGGCGTGCGCTCGTGCGGGAGAGGAGCCAGGCGCCCGCGCTGTCGATCTCGCCCAGCTGAGAGAGGTCGAAATGCGCTTGGCGCGCCCCGCCAGCCGTGATCGAGGCCATGCGGTGGTCGAGGGCAGCAATGGCCCCGAGCCTCCAATCGCCCCGAGGGATGACGAGGAGGACCCCGCCCTCGATGCGGGATTCGACCGAGCCGGTCTCTACTTGCTGATCCATCCCGCTTCATTCTAAACAGCGGCGCATCGCGGCCGATAGCTGGAATTCGACCGGCCGCCGGAGGTTCCGCCGCGCCGTGACTTCCGGCCGGAATCCGGGCTAGAGTTCGCGAAGATCGAAGCCAGGAGCCAGCCCGAAGACCATGCAGATCAAGGAGCATATCCGCCAGATTCCCGACTTCCCCCGGCCGGGCATCCTGTTCTACGACATCTCGACCCTGCTGGCCCATGGGCCGGCCTGGAAGGCGACGGTCAACCATCTGGACCGCTGGCTCGAGCCCCTAAAGCCCGACCTTTTGGTCGGAATCGAATCCCGCGGCTTCCTGGTTTCAGCCCCGCTCGCTTATCTCTCCGAACGCGGCTTCGCCATGGTTCGCAAGCGTGGCAAGCTGCCGGGAAAGGTGATTCCCTTCAATTACGACCTGGAATACGGCACCGATACGGTGGAAATCCAGGCCGACGCGGTGGCCCGCGGCCATCGCGTCGTCGTCCTCGACGATCTGCTGGCCACCGGCGGCACCATGGCGGCGGCGATCGCGCTCCTCCGCTCGGTGGGGGCGGAGGTAGTGGGGGCGGCCTGCATCATCGAGCTCGCCTTCCTCAACGGCCGGCGCAAACTCGACGTCCCCTTCGAATCGGTGGTCTGCTACGAGAGCTGAGTCAGCTGGGCGGCCAGCCCTAAGAGCGCCCTGTCGCTGCCCCGCGGCCCGATTAGCGACAGCCCGACCGGGCAGCCATTGACCCTCGCCTCCGCCGGCAGGGTAACCTGGGGGAGACGGGCGAGGCTCGCGATGCAGGTCAGGCTGAGGGTCCGGTCGCGGAAGCTCTGGGCCGCCGCCCCCTGCAGCCCGCGCCAGGGGGCGATCTCAGGCGCGGTCGGCAGCAGCAGGACCCCCGCCTCGCGCAACATTCCGGCCATGAGCCCGCCGAAGGCGGTGCGGCGCTGGATCTCGGGCCCGACCGCCTGGCCGGCGACGGCCCGTGCCCACTCGAAGCGCGCGGCGATCTCCGGCCCGAAGCGGGGGCGCGCCTGCTCGACCCAGGCGCCATGCTGTGTCCAGATCTCACGCGCCTGGAGCTTGCGGAAGGTGATCATCCAGTCCTCGAGGCCCCCGACCTGCATGGCAGGGCGGCGTCCCAGCAGGCCCTCGACCCGCGCCGCCAGCGGCTCCAGGGCCGCCTGGACGGGGGGAGCGGCCAGCGCAAAGGCGTCGGCCAGGCGAGCCGCCCCGCCCGCCAGCCGCGCCGTGTCCTCCTCCATGAGCACCGCCCCGACCCGGGCGAGCAGGCGGGGATCGCGGGCAAACCACCCGACGGTATCGAAGGAGGCGGCGAGCGGCATGACCCCGTCGATCGCCACCCGGCCGTGGCTGGGGCGAATGCCGTAGATGCCGCAGACGGCGGCCGGGACCCGGACGGAGCCCCCGGTATCGGAGCCCAGGGCGAAATCCGCCGCACCCCCGGCGACCGCGGAGGCGGAGCCGCTGGAGGAGCCGCAGGGAATGCGCCCCGGCGCGTTGACGTTGACCGGGGTCCCGTAGTGGAAGTTCTGACCGTTCAGGCTATAGGCGAGCTCGTCGGTGATGGTCTTGCCGATGAGGTCGGCACCGGCCGCCAGCAGCCGCTCGACCGCGGAAGCCGTGGCGGAGGCCGGCGGATGGGTGGCCAGCCAGTCGGGGTTGCCGCAGCCGGTCACATGGCCGGCGACATCGAAGATGTCCTTGGCGGCAAAGCGAAGGCCTCTCAGCGCGCCCTCCGGCGCGCCGGGCAGGAGCACCTCATCATGGGGGATGAAGGCATTCAGCGGATCGGTCATTTGCGGCGGCATCATAGAGGTCCCCGATCGCCCATTGAAGCCGCGGCGTCGCATTTGCACATGGAAGCCGATGGGCTAGATTGCGCCCTTCCCTGACCTCGGAGACCCGCGATCATGAGCAGAACCATCCCGCATTTCATCAATGGCAAGACCGTCGAGGGGCGCAGCGGCCGCTTCGGCGATGTCTTCAACCCTGCCACGGGCGAGGTTCAGGCCAAGGTCGCCCTCGCGGCCAAGGCCGAGGTCGATGCGGCGATCGCGGCGGCCGCGGCGGCCTTCCCCGCCTGGGCTCAGACCCCGGCGCTCCAGCGCGCGCGCATGCTTTTCCGCTTCAAATCCCTGGTCGAGGCCAATCTCGACAAGTTCGCCGCCATCGTCACCTCCGAGCATGGCAAGGTGCTAAGCGACGCCCGCGGCTCCTGCATCCGCGGCCTCGAGGTGGTCGAGTTCGCCTGCGGCATGCCGCAGCTGCTGAAGGGCGAGTTCTCGGAGAATGTCGGCACCAATGTGGATTCCTGGGCGATCCGCCAGCCGCTCGGGGTCTGCGCCGGCATCACGCCCTTCAACTTTCCGGCCATGGTGCCGATGTGGATGTTCCCGGTGGCGCTCGCCTGCGGCAACAGCTTCGTGCTGAAGCCCTCGGAGCGTGACCCCTCCGCCGCGCTCTTCATGGCCGATCTGCTGAAGCAGGCGGGGGTGCCGGATGGCGTGTTCAACGTCGTCAACGGCGACAAGGAGGCGGTCGACGCCCTCCTCCACAGCCCCGATGTCGCGGCGGTGAGCTTCGTCGGCTCGACCCCGATCGCCGAATACATCTATCACACGGGTGCCGCGCATAATAAGCGCGTGCAGGCTCTCGGCGGCGCCAAGAACCACATGGTGGTGATGCCCGACGCGGATATGGATCAGGCGACCGATGCGGTGATGGGCGCGGCGTACG
>DATBBO010000278.1:0-5460 GCA_036270995.1 Dongiaceae bacterium
ACCCCGCCGGCGCAGCGGCGGCGGTGCGCAATCTCTCGATGCTCCTTCGCTAGGGCGGAACGCACCCACTTTCGACCTTTTCCCTTGTCGTCTTGCCCGCGCAGACGGGCATCCCGGGCAAGCGACGGAACCCGAGAGCCTGGATTCCTGCTTTCGAGTGAATGACGAGGAAAGCGGCGGATTGACCATGCCCGTGATGGATAGGAGCGCCGGTTGCGCCACCCTCCCCAAGCTGTTAGTTTCCGCGCCGCTTTTCGACACGAGATCCCCCAGAGATGAAGATCAACGGCAACGAACTCCGCACCGGCAATATCCTCGAATATCAGGGCCGCCTGATGCGCGCCGCCAAGGTCCATATCGTGCAGATGGGCAACTGGCGGTCCTTCCTGCAGGTCGAGCTCCGGGATATCCGCGACGGCACCAAGCTCAACGAGCGCATTCGTCCTGCCGATGTCATCGAGCGCGTGCAGCTCGATGAGAAGGAGTATCAGTTCCTCTACAAGGAAGGCGACCAATACACCTTCATGGACAACGAGACCTTCGACCAGATCAGCGTGGAAGAGGAGCTGATCGGCGATCCCGCAGTCTTCCTCCAGGAGGGCATGCAGGTCTCCGTCCAGAGCTATGAGGAAAAGCCCATCAGCGTCACCATTCCCGGCACCGTCACCATGCGGATCGCCGAAGCCGATCCGGTTGTGAAGGGCCAGACGGCCTCCTCCTCCTACAAACCGGCGAAGCTCGAGAACGGCGTGCGCGTCATGGTTCCCCCCCATATCGAGAGCGGCACGCGCATCGTGGTCAACACCAACGATTCCAGCTACGTCGAACGCGCCAAGGACTGAGGCCCCGATCCCCATGGCGACCCGGTCCGCACTCATCAATGTGATGACCCGGGCCGCCGACAAGGCGGCGCGAGGGCTTCGCCGCGATTTCGGCGAGGTCGAGCAGCTCCAGGTCTCGGTCAAGGGGCCGGGCAATTTCGTCTCCACCGCCGACCACCGTGCCGAGAAGGTACTGCGCCAGGAGCTGCAGCACGGCCGGCCCGACTACAGCTTCCTGATGGAGGAAAGCGGCGCCATTGCAGGCAGCGATGCCGAGCATCGCTGGATCGTCGACCCGCTCGACGGAACCACGAACTTCCTCCACGGCCTGCCGCATTTCAGCATCTCGATCGCGCTGGAGCGCGCGGGCGAGATCGTCGCCGGGGTCGTCTTCGATCCCATCAAGGACGAGCTCTTCTGGGCGGAAAAGGGCATCGGCGCCTATCTCAACGACCGGCGCCTCAGGGTCTCCTCCCGCCGGCAGCTTGCCACCGCTCTCATCGCCACGGGCACCTCCTATGACTTCGGCCAGCAGCGCAGCCGCTACCTCGCCCAGCTCGACAGGGTCATGGAGAACGTGGCCGATGTCCGGCGCATGGGGTCGGCCGCTCTCGACCTTGCCTATGTGGCAGCCGGGCGCTTCGACGGTTATTGGGAATACGGGCTCAGCCCCTGGGATGTCGCCGCCGGTGTCCTTCTGGTCCGCGAGGCGGGAGGCTATGTGAGCGATCCGGAGAACGACGGCGACCCGGTGGCCAGCGGCAACATCCTTGCTGCCAATGACCATCTTCACGCCCCTCTGCAATCCATGCTCGTGCAGGTTTCGTGAAGGCGTTTACGTCGTTTTTCTGGCTGCTATACTTTGCGCCCTTATTGTAAAGCGGAATCAGCAGGATAATTGGCCAGGGAGACCCGATGGACACCGAGCTGCACCGCCGCCGCCGTCTATCGGGCCTGCTCGGTCTTGCGAGCCTCGCTTGCCTCGCCTGCCCGGCCGCGGGGTTGGCCCAGCAGGTCACGACACCCAACGGCTCGGTCACCATCGACTATGGGGTCCTCAACTCCCTGGGACAGTCCCAGGCATCGGGCAGCTATGGCGGTCAGCCGAGCTGGCCCTACAGCCAGTCGGTCAATCCCTACGACCAGTCCGCCGCCGTCAGTGCCTATGGGCAGGCCCCCTATCCCTATGGCCAGCCGGCCTGGGGCTATCGCAACCAGAGCAACCTGCAGCCCCTCTATCCCCCGCCGCAATATCCGGTGAGCAGCCTCTTGGTTCCACCGCCGGCCGGGTCCATGCCCTATGTCCCGCGCGCCGCCGCGCAGCCGAGCCAGGCCCCCGCGATGGCATCGGAAAGCACCGCTCCGGCCGCTCCTAGCTCGACGGAGACCGCCTCGACGGCCACAGGCAGCACGGGCGCCGAGACGGCCCCTGCCGCCCCCTCGACTTCCGCGAGCGGGGGCGGTGCGGCCACGAGCTCGGATACGAGTACCCCCGCGCCGCCTCCGCCACCCGCACCGCCGCCGACGGCACCCTCGATCACCCCGCCGCCGCCCTCCGTCCTGGGCGGGAGCACGGCAGCGCCGGCTTCGGGCGCCAGCGGCAGCTCGACGCAAACCGCCTCGACCGCGAACGTTGGCGGGGGAAGCAGCGGGGGCATCACGCCGCCGCCGCCACCACCCGCCGAGGGCAGCAACAGCTCGGCCACCAACGGGGGCAGCAACGGATCGAGCACGGGCGCTTCGGGCGGCATCGCTCCGCCGGCACCTGCCTCGGGGACTGCCAACACCACGACCGCGGCGATCGCGCCGCCCAGCGCACCGTCGGCGACCGGCACGGATACGGGTGCCGCGGCCACCGGTGAGGCCGCCCCGTCCTCGGCGCTGGAGCCCGGCGAGATCCGCATCGTCTTCCCGCAGGATTCCGCCGATATACCGGACAAGGTGAAGGCGGATCTCGACGCCCTGGCGCAGAAGATGAGCGCCGACGACAATTTGCGCCTGCAGCTTCTCGCCTATGCCAGCGGCACCGCGGATGAGTCGAGCCGCGCCCGGCGCATGTCGCTCTCCCGCGCGCTCGCGGTGCGTTCCTATCTGATCAAGCAAGGGGTCCGCAGCACGCGCATGGATGTCCGGGCGCTGGGTAACAACGTCCAGGGCACGCCGGCGGACCGGGTGGACGTCATCCCGAAGACCACATGAAGACACCGGTGCGAGCTGGCGCCGGAGGCACGGCATGACCAACCCCGGCCGGCTCCTGTTATGGATGGTGCTGGGGGTCGGCGCCGTTCTCGGCCTCGCCTATCTGCTCTGGGCGCAGATCTATCGCGCCTTCCTGCACAACCCCGCCCTCAACAGCGGCATCTTCGTCGTGCTGCTGATCGGCATCATCTACATCTTCTGGCAGGTCATCCGCCTCTACCGGGAGATCGCCTGGATCGAGCGGCTGAAGCGCAGCGAGCTCGGCGCTAGCAGCGGGCCGGAGCCGCATTTGCTGGCGCCCATGGCGGTCATGATCCGCGAGCGCACTGGCCGGCTCTCGCTCTCGGCGATCGGGCTGCGCTCGCTCCTGGACAGCATCAGCGCCCGCCTCGATGAGAGCCGCGACATCTCGCGCTATTTCATCGGCCTGATGGTGTTCCTCGGCCTGCTCGGCACCTTCTGGGGCCTGCTCGGCACGATCAGCGGCGTCGCCGAGGCCATCGGCGCCATCTCGGTCTCCGGCGGCGGCGATGTGACCTCGCTCTTCGCTCAGCTGAAGCAGGGGCTCCAGGGGCCGCTCGCCGGCATGGGAACCGCCTTCAGCGCCTCGCTCTTCGGCCTCTCGGGTTCGCTGCTCCTGGGCTATCTCGAGCTTCTGGCCGGCCAGGCGCAGAACCGCTTCTTCAACGAACTCGAGGAATGGCTCGCCGAACGCACCCGCCTCACGGGCTCGTCGATCACGGGCGATGGCGACGCCCCCATCCCCGTCTATATCCAGGCGCTGCTGGAGCAGACCGCCGACAATCTCGAGAACCTGCAGCGCATTGTCGGCCGTGGCGAAGAGAGCCGGATGCAGGCCAATACCCAGATGACGACGCTCCTCGACCGCATCGGCGGCCTGACCGATCAGCTCCGCGCCCAAGCGCAGCTCATGGTCAAGCTCGCGGAGAGCCAGACCGAGATGCGGCCGGTGATCGCGCGCCTGGCCGAGTCGATCCAGGGCGGGCGCTTCGGCATCGACGAGCAGAGCCGGACCCATCTGCGCAGCCTAGACAGCCAGCTGAGCCGCGTCCTCGACGACAACCAGCGCGGCCGGCAGACGACGCTGCAGGAGCTGCGCAACGACCTGAAGAAGCTCGGCGACGCCCAGGTCGACCTGCGGCCGCTGCTGAGCCGCCTCAGCGACATCTTGAAGACCAGCTCCTTCGGCATCGACGAGCAGAGCCGCCTGCACCTGCGCAGTCTCGATCAGCATATGGGCCGGCTCATCGAGGATCTCTCCCGCGGAAGGCAGGAGGCCGTCCAGGACATCCGCAGCGAGATCAAGATCCTGACCCGCACCATCGCCGCGCTCGCCGAGGAAGGCGAGCGCCGCTAGCGGGAACAGCGGGACATGCGCGGCCGGACCCGCCGGCACCTCGACATCTGGCCCGGCTATGTCGATGTCCTCAGCACCCTGCTGATGGTCATCATCTTCACGCTCATGGTCTTCGTCATAGGCCAGTTCTTCCTGAGCCAGGTTCTCTCAGGACGCGAGCGCAAGCTGGCGGAGCTAAGCCAGCGGCTTGCAAGCCTCGGCGACATGCTGGCGATGGAGAAGACGACGAACACGGATCTGCGCTCGACCATCGCCCAGCTGACGCAGCAGCTGGCCGCGGTGACCGCCGCGCGCGACAAGATCAGCCAGCAGCTCGCCGAGACGGCCGCGTCACGGGACAGGCTGACGGCGGAGCTCGCCGAGACCACGGCAGCGCGGGACAAGCTGACCGCGGAGCTCTCCGATACCAAGGCCAATCGCGACGCGCTCGCCGCCGCCCTGGCCCAGCTCAAGAACGAGGCCGCCCAGGCCGCCAAGGCGGCGGCCGAGGCCAAGGCCGCCGTCGATGCCAAGCTCGCCGACGCCTACAAGTCGATCGCCGCCGATCAGGACAAGGTGAAGACGCTGCTGGGCGACATCGCGGTTCTGGAGAGCCTGCGCGACGAGCTGCGCCAGAAGCTGGAGACCAGCGAAGTCGCGACCGAAGATCTGAACAAGAAGCTCGCGACCAGCCAGGGTGCCGCCTCCGATCTGCAAGCCAAGCTCGACGCCGCCCAGCAACAGATCCTGGCCCTGACCCAGAAGCTCGCCGCCAGCCAGGGTAGTGCGGCCGATCTTCAATCCCGGCTCGATGCGGCCCAGCAGCAGATCATGGCGTTGAACCAGCAGATCAGCACGAGCCAGGCCGCCGGCAACGCGCTGCAGAAGCAGCTCGGGCAGAGCCAGAGCGCGAACGAGACGCTGCAGAAGCAGCTCGCGGACAGCCAGATCGCCAACCAGGCGCTGAAGAAGCAGCTGGCCGAGGCCCAGAGCGCCAGAGAGGACCTGCAGAAGCAGCTCGCCGCCAGCCAGAGCGCGAGCAGCAGCCTTCAGCAGCAGCTGGCTTCCCAGCAGAGCGCGGGC
>DATBBO010000279.1:0-2199 GCA_036270995.1 Dongiaceae bacterium
ATGGGCGATTTCGCTCTTGGCGGGATCGGTGAACATCGCCGTCTCGACTGCGATCTCGTGGCCGGCCGCGGTTCTGATCACGCCGCGGTCGCCCGGCTGGCCGCCCGAATTGGCGTAGAACACCGTGCGGTCGAGCACGAGCCCATGATCGGTCACCCCCACCACGGTGGCGTCGCACCTCTGCAGATAGGAATCGTCGCGAAAGAGGCAGTCGGTCGGCATGGTGGTCTCAAAACCGTCTAGACTTTCTCGAACGGCGGCCGCACGCCGGCGCGCCGCTCCATCCAGCCCGGCACCGGAAGCCCTTTCTGGCGCAGGAATTCCGGATTGAACAGCTTGGATTGATAGCGCGTGCCGTAGTCGGCCAGCATGGTGACGATCGTGTGACCGGGCCCCAGCTCGCGGGCGAGGCGGATGGCCCCCGCCACGTTGATGCCGGACGAGCCGCCGAGGCACAGCCCCTCATGCGCCAGCAGATCGAAGATGATGGGGAGCGCTTCCTCGTCGGGAATCCGGTAGGCGGTGTCGATCGGGGCGCCTTCCAGATTTTTGGTGATCCGGCCCTGGCCGATGCCCTCGGTGATGGAGCTGCCCTCGGATTTCAGCTCGCCTTTGGTGTAGTAGCTGTAGAGCGCGGCGCCCATGGGATCGGCAAGCGCGATCCGGATCTTCGGGTTCTGCTCCTTCAGATAGAGGCCGACGCCGGCCAGCGTGCCGCCGGTTCCCACGGCGGAGACGAAGCCATCCACCTTGCCGTCGGTCTGGCGCCAGATCTCCGGGCCCGTGGTCTGGTAATGGCCCATGCGGTTCGCGGTATTGTCGAACTGGTTCGCCCAGATGGCGCCCTGGCGGTGGGCCAGGGCAAGCTCCTTGGCCATCCGCTCCGAGACATGGACGTAGTTGTTGGGGTCCCTGTAGGGAACGGCAGCGACCTGGCGGAGGTCGGCGCCACAGAGCCGGAGCATGTCCTTCTTCTCCTGGCTCTGGGTCTCGGGAATGACGATGACGGTGCGATAGCCCCGGGCATTGGCCACGAGCGCGATGCCGATGCCGGTATTGCCGGCGGTCCCCTCGACGATGATGCCGCCGGGCTGGAGCAACCCCTTGGCCTCGGCATCCCTGATGATGGCGAGCGCCGCCCTGTCCTTCACGGATCCGCCGGGATTGAGGAACTCGGCCTTGCCCAGAATGCGGCAGCCGGTGGCCGCGGAGGCGGCGCGGAGCTCGATGAGCGGCGTATTGCCGATGCTGCCGATGAATCCCTGTCGGATGTCCATGGCGCCGAGACTATCGGCGCACAGGACGACGGTAAAGCATCGGTCGGCGGTAAAGCGTCAGGCCCAGGCCGCCCGGACGCGGTCCCGGTGGAGCGCCAACCATTGCAGGGCGATGAGGGCGACGGAATTGGTGACCAAGCCCTCCTCCAGCAGGCGCATGGCTTCCCCATAGGGCAGGTGATCGACCCGGATGTCCTCATGCTCCTCGGCCAGGCCATGGATGCCGCCGGCCCCACGGCTGTCGACCCGGCCGCAATAGAGGAGAACGGATTCCGACGATCCGCCGGGGCTGACGAGATAGCGGCACATGGGCATGAGCGCCTGGATCTCGAGCCCCGCCTCTTCCAGGGTCTCGCGCCGGGCGACCTCCTCGGGCGCTTCGCCCTCCTCGATGATGCCGGCGACCACCTCGATCAGCCAGGGGCTCATGCCGGCGACGAGAGCGCCGATGCGGAACTGCTCGATCAGCACGAGGGAATCGGCGACCGGGTCATAGGGCAGGACCCCGACCGCATGGCCGCGCTCGAAGACCTCGCGCTCGATCACCCCGCTCCAGCCGCCGGCGAAGAGCCGGTGGCGAAGGCGATACTGATTGATGCGGAAAAACCCACTGTATCTCTCGGATTTTTCCAGAAGCTCGACGCCATCGGCCATGGGCGGACAGTAAGGCGGAACGACCCCGGGTCAATCGCTTATTGGGCTGCGGGCGGTGCCTTTCGCGTTGCCGCGCGACCACGACGCTCCGGGACCAGTCATTGTCGCGTTTACCCTTGTTATGTTCCGTAAATCGGTGCTAATTGCGGATGAAACGACGCTCAGGCCGTCGACGGCTACGGCAAATGAGGGGTCCTGCACGAACAGGGCCTGCGCGGCGGACGACTCAAACATGTGGGAGGCTTTCTAATGTCTTTGGACAACGGGG
>DATBBO010000280.1:0-1811 GCA_036270995.1 Dongiaceae bacterium
CGCCGCATTCTGGCTGATCGGTACGCCCGAAACCGAGAAGGGCGCGGCGGTGCCGATGAAGGCCAGGGTGGTCGCGGGCGAGGTATCACCGAAGGCATGCTGCCAGCCGAGCCGGGCCGAGGCCGTCAGCGCGGCCCCGTCTCCGAGCGCGAACGCGTGGGAAACCCGCCCGCCGAGAATCGAATAGGTGGTGGCGAAGTTGGTGCTGGTGGCAGTGAGCGCCGCTGGCCCCCCGCTTTCGCTGAAGCCGTCGGTAGCGACATTCACATAGGCGAGGTCCGCGAGGGGCTCAAGGAGGGTCTCGGGCTCCGGATGCAGGGCATAGCCGACCTCGCCATAGACCTGGGCGGTCGCGGCGTCGTAGCTGCTGCTGAGCTGATTGGAGAAGCCAGTGAAGGCAACGCTTCGGTTGGCCGAGACATCGCTCCAGCTATAGGCGGCCCCGAGCCGCAGGCCGAGATCGCCATAGCGCGCGCCGCCATAGACGAGGAGGTCGTAGTTGTTTGCGCTGCCGCTGGAGGCGCGGGAGGGAACGTCGAAGCTGGAGCCGCTATAGCCCCCGGCGATGCCCGCCCGCCAGCTCCGGCCGATAGGATTGTCGAGGCCGAGGAGGAAGCCGGCAGCGGTGCCGTCGAGGGAGGCAGCGTTGCTGTTGCCGAGGAAGTGGTCCCAGCCGCCGAAGCCCTCGGTCCAGAGCGTCGGGCGAAGGCCGAGGGCAGGGTCGGCGGGCAGGGCCGCGGCCGCGAGCGGTGCGCTCGTGGCATCCGGGGCTCCGCCGTCGAAGGCCTGGCGCAGCCGCGCATTTGTAGCCTCGCGCAGAGAGGCGGATTGCTGCTGCATCAGCGACTGCGCCGAGGCATAGATCTCGCCCGAGAGGCTGTCGAAGGCGGTTGCGGCACTGGTCTGATTGAGGGGAAGAAGAGCGGTTGCGACCGGGCTCGAGAGGGCGAGGCCATCGGCGCCGCCGCCGGCGGCGAACTCGTTGGGGGTCTCGCCGGCGGCGGCGAAGGGAATGTCGCTGCGGGCGATGGTGAGGTCGACGGCATCGGCGCTGTAGGAGAGCGCGGGCGCCAGGAAGGGATAGGTGGCAGCGATATTGCCGAAGGCGGGTCCGAAGGAGGTATCGGGGCTGAACCGCGCGGTGATGCCGCCCTCAGCCGTCAGCACCGTATAGCTCGCCCCCAGCACCGGCTCGAAACCCGCCGCCGGCAGAGCCAGGAGGTGGCCCGCAAGAAAGGCCTGGCCGTCGATGGCGACGAGATCGCTCGTGCCCGGCGCGCCGAGCTGGGCCTCGTAGGTCGAGCCGGGCCCGAAGGCCGCCGAATCCACCACATGGAGCGTGCCGATGGAATCACCCGGCGAGACCGTGCTGCCGGCCGCCGCGGCGAAGCTTGCGATCATGCCATTGCCGCCCAGGGTCGCCCCCTTGCCGAGGGCGATCTCGGCCGGCAGCACGCCGTTCACCAGCAAGGTGCCGTTCTTCACCAGCGCAGGACCGGAGAAGAGGCTGGAGCCGGTGAGGTCCAGCGTGCCGGGCCCCTCGATGGTGAGGGGATCCCAGCCGGAGAGGGTGCCGCCGAGGGTCGCCGTGCCGAGCGCCTGAAGACTTGCATCGCCGATCAGATAGATCGGCCGGTCCGAGGTGAAGCCGTTGGGCATCTGCAGCGTGCCGCCGAGAGCGATCGCCGAGCCGGGGGCGCCCAGCGCCGCGTCATTGGCCGGCTCATAGGTGCCGAAGATCCAGTTCACGATCGGCGAGAAGCCGATCTGCCCGGTCTTGTCGTCGAAGAGCACGGCATAGTAGCGAAAGA
>DATBBO010000281.1:0-8058 GCA_036270995.1 Dongiaceae bacterium
AACCCAGTGGTCGACGCTGTTGGCGAGCAGCACGTTCATCATCTCGCGCCAGCGTCGCTGGCGCTCCTCCAGCGGCATGGTCAGCGCGCGATGCAACGCTTCGGTCATCTGGTCGTGGTCGAACGGATTGACGACGAGAGCGGCGGTCAGCTCGCGCGCCGCGCCGGCAAAGCGCGACAGCACCAGCACGCCGGGATTGTCGGGATCCTGGGCGGCGACATATTCCTTGGCCACCAGGTTCATGCCGTCGCGCACCGGCGTCACCAGCCCCACCCGGCTCGCGCGGAAGAAGCCCGCCAGAGCCTGGCGCGGGAAGGACTTGTTGAGATAGCGCACCGGGGTCCAGTCGAATTCCGAAAACTTGCCGTTGAGACGGCCGGCAAGTCCCTCGATCTCGCGTCTGAGCGCGCGATATTGCGCGATCTCGCCGCGAGAGACGGGTGCGATCTGCATGAAGGTGACCCGCGAGCGATGCTCGGGCCAATGCGACAGCAGCTCGCCGAAGGCCTCCAGCCGCTGCGGAATCCCCTTGCTGTAGTCGAGGCGGTCGACGCCGATAACGAGATCTCGCCCCGCCAGGCTCTCGGCGAGGCGAAGCGTCTCGGGCCGCTGCACCGATTTCTCGGCCATATGGGCGAAGGCCTCGGTATCGATCCCGATCGGAAAGGCGGCAAGGCGCGGATGCCGGTTCACGACCTCCGCCACGCCATTCTCGTCGACCCGCCCCACCGCCTCCTCGGTGATGTAGCGGGCGAGCGCGCGCACATCATCCTCGGTCTGGAAGCCCAGGAGATCATAGGCGCAGAGATCACCCACCAGCTTGCGGTGCACCGGCAAAGTCAGCAGCAGCTCCGGTGCCGGGAAGGGGATGTGCAGGAAGAAGCCGATGCGGTTGGCGACACCGAGACGGCGCAGCTCGGCGGCGAGCGGGATGAAATGATAGTCATGGACCCAGACCAGATCGTCGGGCTGGAGCAGCGGGGCCAGCTTCTCGGCGAAGATGCGGTTGACCCGCTGATAGCCTTCATAGGCGGCACGACGGAAATTCGAGAGGCCGACCCGATAGTGGAACAGCGGCCAGAGCACGCCATTGGCGAAACCGATGTAGAAATCCTGATAGTCATCGGCATTGAGGTCGATGGTGGCATAGGTGATCTTCTTTGCCGTCACCAGCTCGGGCGCCAGGGTCTCTCCCGGGGTCGTCTCCCCGCTCCAGCCGAACCAGAGCCCGCCGCGCCGCTCCAGGGTCTCGCGCAGCGCGACCGCCAGACCGCCGGCCCGCGCGCCCTTCTCATTGGGCAGCGCCAGACGGTTGGAGACGATCACCAGCCGCGCCAAAACGCCTCCTCCCAGCTCTTCGACAGCCGCATGGCGCAGACGATGAGCCCGACCAGCGAGTAGGTCTGCGGGTAGTTGCCCCAGAGCTCGCCGGTCCTGGGATCGATGTCCTCGGAGAGCAGGCCCAGATGATTGCGCCGGGCCAGCACGCCTTCGAACAGCCGGCGGGCCTCCTCGCGCTGGCCGGTGGCGCTGAGCGCGTCGATGTACCAGAAAGTACAAATGGTGAAGGCCGTCTCCGGCAGGCCAAAATCGTCGGCGATGTAGTAGCGGTAGAGATCGTCGCCATGGCGCAGCTTCTCCGTGATATGCGCCAGGGTGGAGACGAAGCGGGGATCGGAGGCCGCGACAAGCCCCACCTCCTGCAGTAGCAGCAGGCTGGCATCGGCCGTGTCGCCGCCGAAGGCAGTGACGAAGCTGCCGATCTTCTTGTTGTAGCCCTGTTCGAGAATGGCGCTGCGGATGCGATCCGCCTCGCCGCGCCAACGCTGCGCGCGCTCGGGCTGGTCGAGGCTCGTCGCGATCTTGGCCAGGCGGTCGCAGGCCGCCCAGCAGAGCGTCGCCGAATGGGTGTGCACCGCCTTGCGGCCGCGAAATTCCCAGATCCCCGCATCGGGACGGAAGGCGACCGCCGCCGCCTTCAGTCCCAGGCGCTCGAGCCGCGCGAAGAGGTCGAGATCCCCGCGCACGGGAAGGCGGTGATCGAAGAACATCTGAGCGGCCGCCAGGATGATGCTGCCGTAGGGATCGTTCTGGACCTGCTCCTGGGCCAGATTGCCGACCCGCACGGGACCCATGCCGCGATAGCCGGCGAGGCCCGGCATCTCGACCTCTTTCAGCGGAATCTCCGGAAGCAGGCCGTAGACGGGCTTCAGATCGCCCTCGGCCTCGCGGGCCGCGACCGTCCCGATGTAGCCGAGAAATGCCTCCATCGTCTTGGTCGCGCCCAGGCGATTCAGGGCGTGAACGGAGAGATAGGAATCGCGCATCCAGCAGGCGCGGTAGTCCCAGTTGCGCGCGCTGCCCGGCGCCTCGGGAATCGAGGTGGTGAGCGCTGCGACCATGGCGCCCGTCTCCTCAAAGTGGCAGAGCTTGAGCGTGATCGCCGCCCGGATGACCGCGTCCTGCCATTCGAAGGGAACTGAGAGGTAGCGGGTCCATTCGATCCAGTAATCGATGGTCTGCTCGAGAAAGTCGCGCGCCAGATGTCCGAGGCCGCGGGGCACCGTCTCATCCGGGCCCAGGATCAGGTTGAGTGGCGTCGTCACAACGAAGGCCGATTCGGCGTCGATGCAGGAGATCGGCGCGTCGGTGGTGAGGCGCAGCACGGAATCCGGCAACAGGTAGCGGATATGATTGCTGCCGCGGGTCTGCGGCGGCCGCATCTGGCCATGATCGCCGGTCGGGCGGATGCGGATGCGGATCGCCGGCACTCCGGACACTACCTCGATGCGGCGGATCAGCATCGCAGGGCGGAAGATGCGATCGTACTGCTTGAAACGCGGGACGAAATCGGTGATCCGGATGGTGGCGCCACGAGCGTCTGTGAGCGTGGTCACCAGCACCGCGGTATTGACCAGATATTCCTGGGTCGAGGAAACCCGATTCTCGAGCACCACCTCGGCGAATCCCGCCTCCGGCGCCTCGCCGTTTAAGAGGCTGCTGAACACCGGATCGCCGTCGAAGCGTGGCAGGCAATACCAGACGATCCGGCTGTGCCGATCGATCAGCGCGGCGACCATGCTGTTGCCGATGACGCCGAGATTGAGATCGGGCATCAGGAGGCTTTCGAGGCAGGCGCCGACGACAAGGTTGCCAGCCATTTCCGCACATCCGCCGGCTCGGCGAAGGTCGAGCGGCGCATGGGCGCACGCCCGCTCTGGCGATGGGCCTCCCCGACGGGCATGGCGATACCGCCATGACTCTCGACCGCCTCGAAGCCGTCCTCATCGGTGATGTCGTCGCCGACGAAGACCGGCAGGCGCCCGGCGAAGGGCGGGCGGGCGAGGAAGGCCTCCACGGCGGTCGCCTTGGTATAGCGGGCATCGCGCAGCTCGAAGACCATCTTGCCGCGGCAGAGCGCGATTTCCGCGCCCCGGCGCGCCAGCAGGCGGCGAAGATCGCGGGCCAGAGGACCGCCCAGCTGCGGGGCGGCACGGTAGTGCACTGCCAGGCTCATGCCCTTGTCTTCGATCTCGACACCCGGGTGCGCTTGCGCCAGGGCTTCGACGGCCTCCCTGAGCGCCGCATCCACGGGACGCGCCGGCATCACGGCGACTTCGCCTTCCGGCTTCAGCCGCAGCTCGATCCCATGCTGTCCGGAGGCTGGGAGGCGGAGGGGAGCGAACAGGCGATCGAGATCAGCGAGCGAGCGTCCGCTCACCAGCGCCAGCGCGCCTTCCAGGGCCTCAGAGGTGGATTCGAGCATCGGCGCCAGATCGGACGGCACCACGACATCCTCCGGCCGCCGGCTGATATCCAGCAGCGTGCCGTCGACGTCGAGAAACAGTGCCAGGGGACGGTCCCAGATCACGATGAGGTGCCCTCCTTGAGCGGGGACGAACGGGATGAATGGCGGGTGGGCAGCTGCGGGAATTGATTAAATCGTTGATCCACAGTGTAGAATCAATCATTTTTCCTGGGGATATTTTTGGGGCGCGGGCCGGCTTTCGATCTAGGCAAATATTCCCAGTCCGGTTTCATGCCGCCGCGGGCGCGGGCAGCAGGACAGTGCGCCGTCGGCGGAGCCGGCTCTGGGGCGCTGCCGCATAGATCTCCTTGCCGGCCTCGATCATCAGCACGCCCGCGAATCGTGGAAACCAGCGCCGCCCCATGCGCTCCCAGGCGGGCCCCCAGCTCATCAGGGCCGGCGAGGCGATCGGCGGCAGATAGAGGGCGCGCACCGTCACCAGCGGGGTGAACAGGCTGTCGCGCAGCAGGCGAGTGAGCTGCGACATCGAATAGGGCTCACCCTGACCGAAGGGTGTGCGCTCGCTGCGCGACCAGAGGCCGCGCCGCGCCGGGGCAACCACGAGCAGCCGGCCGTCATCGCCGAGCAGCCGCCACACCTCGCGCAGCATCTCGCGCGGCGGCTCACCGAATTCCAGGGCATGGACCAGCAGAATGCGATCGAAGCTGCGCTCGGGAAAAGGAAGCTGGGTCTCGTCAGCCAGAAGGGTGAGACCGCGCGTGCCTTCGGGCCAGGGCAGCGCCCCCTGCCCCGCCGGCATGGCCGCGATCGTGCAAAGCGCTTCGGCGCGGAAGGCGCCGAGATAGGGCGTGGCATAGCCGAAGCCCAGCAGTCGCCGGCCGCGCAGATCGGGCCAGAGACTGCGTGCCTGCTGGCCGATGAAATGGCGCGCGGCCTGTCCCAGAGGCGTCACGTAGAAATCGCGCAGATCGACGACGTCGTTCCACATGGCGCTACTATGCCATAGGCGCCGGTGATAGGCTGCCCGCCATGCAAATCGCCCTGGTTCCCCTTCTGACCGACAATTACGGCTATCTGCTGCATGAGTCGACGAGCGGGGAGACCGGCATCGTCGATCCTTCGGAGGCGGCCCCCGTGCTCGCCGCAGCCCATGAGCGGGGCTGGCGGCTCACGCATATCCTCAATACCCATCACCATCACGACCATACCGGCGGCAATCTCGCCCTGAAGCAGGCGACGGGCGCGGCCATCGTCGGCCCGGCGCCGGATCGGACCCGCATCCCTGGCATCGACATCGCTCTCGATGAGGGCGAGACATTCCGCCTGGGCGGTGCCGCTGCGGAGATCCTGTTCATCCCCGGGCATACCAGGGGCCACATCGCCTTCCATTTCCGTGGGGAGAAGGCGGTCTTCTGCGGCGACACGCTGTTCTCGCTGGGCTGCGGGCGCATGTTCGAGGGAACTGCGCCGATGATGTGGGCCTCTCTCGACAAGCTGCGCCGCCTGCCGCCGGAGACACGCATCTATTGCGGTCATGAATACACCGCTGCCAATGCGCGTTTCGCCGTCTCGATCGATCCCGACAACGAGGCACTGCGCCGGCGCGAGGGGGCGGTTAGCGCGCTCCGTGGCCGGGGCGAGCCCACCATCCCCTCGACCATGGGCGAGGAACGCGCCGCCAATCCCTTCCTGCGCGCCGACGATCCGGGGCTCGCCGCCGCCATCGGCCTGCCCGATGCGCCGCCCTCGGAGGTCTTCGGCGAGATCCGGCGCCGCAAGGACAATTTCCGCTAGATACGCCAAGAGGAGCTTTTCCATGAAGCTACGCTATTCGCCGGCCAGCCCTTTCGTCCGCAAGGTCCTGGTCCAGGCCATGGAGACGGGCCTGTCCTCCAAGATTGAGCAGGTGCCCACAGTCACCAGCGATCCGGCGAGCGGCCTCGTGAAGGAAAATCCGCTGGGCAAGATTCCGAGCCTGACGCTCGACGACGGCAGCGCTCTCTATGATTCGCCAGTGATCTGCGAATATCTCGACAGTCTCCATGACGGGGCCAGGATATTTCCCGCCGCGGGGCCCAAGCGCTGGACAGCGCTCCGGCGCCAGGCGCTTGCCGACGGCATGATGGATGCCGCGGTCGGCCGGCGCGTGGAAAGCCTGCGGCCGGACAACGAGAAATCGCCCTCAGGCATGGAAGCGCAGCGAGCGAAGGTCTCTGCCGGGCTCGATGCGCTGGAAGCCGAGGTGGACAAATTCGGCAACGGCCTCGATATCGGGCTCATCGCCATCGGCTGCGCGCTGGGCTATCTCGATTTCCGCTTCGCCGCCGAAGACTGGCGCAAGGGTCATCCGAAGCTCGCCCGCTGGTTCGAAGCCTTCTCCAATCGCCCCTCGATGAAGGCGACAAAGGCGAATTAGCACCGCAAGCCATGAACCGCCCGATCTCGGATACGGCCACGGCCTTGATCGCCCAGCTCGGGCTTCAGCCGCATCCCGAGGGCGGGCATTTCCGCGAAACCTATCGCCACCGCCCGGCGGATGGCTCGCGCGGACATGCGACGCTGATCTATTACCTGCTGCAGGCGGGCGAAGTCTCCCATTGGCATCGCGTGAACGATGCCGACGAGATCTGGATGTTTCATGCGGGATCGCCGCTGGAGCTGCTCACCGCGGCCGAGGGCGGCCCCCTGGAGGACCGCAAGCTCGGCACCGATGTCGCCAATGGCGAGGAGCCCCAGATCCTGATCGAGCGCAGGGTATGGCAGTCGGCACGCTCGCTCGGCCTCTACACGCTCGCCGCCTGCATGGTGACTCCGGCCTTCGATTTCGCCGCCTTCGAGCTGGCGCCGCCCGGCTGGACGCCGCCGCGCCGTTCTTTCGTCAGCCCGCTGTTTCCGCGGACCGGCGGCGGACGACATCCTTCGCCCAGAGGCTGGCGCCGCCCGCGCTGAGCAACCGCCCCCGCGCCTATTTCTGCTGCGCTGCCTTGGCGATGCGCTCGTCGACCTCGACCTGGTAGCCATTGACCAGGCGGTTGGTTTCGTTGGCCATGCCGATGACGGCGATGAGCTCGGCGAATTGCGCGTCCGTCATGCCGGACTTGCGCGCCGAGGCGGTATGACTGTTGATGCAATACTCGCAATTGTTGGTGACGCTGACGGCGATATAGATCAGTTCCTTGGTCAAGGGATCGAGGGCGCCCGGCGCCATCACCTGCTTGACGCTCTCCCAGGTCCGCTTGAGGGTCGCGGGATCCCCCGCCAGCGCCTTCCAGAAGTTGTTGATCCAGTCGACCTTGCGGCTCGTCATGATGTCGTCGTAGACGGCGCGCACCTCGGGGCTCGCATCCTCGTATTCGATCAACTTCACCAGCGCCACGGCCTGCACTCCTTCCTCGTGGGATGAAGCGCAGACCATAGGCGAAAGAGGTGCGGCCAGCCAGATTGCCGCCGCCCCGCTCAATACATGTGTTGGCCGCCGTTGATGAGAGCGTCGAGCCGGTGACGAATCCGGCCTCGTCGGCAACGAGGAAGAGCACGCCGCGGGCGATCTCGTCGGCATGGCCGAGGCGGCCCACCGGGATCTTGGCGATGATCTTCTCCAGCACCGGGGCCGGGACGGCGCGCACCATGTCCGTATCGATATAGCCGGGAGCGATGGCATTCACGGTGATGCCGGCCTTGGCCCCTTCCTGGGCCAGCGCCTTGGTGAAGCCGTGGATGCCGGACTTGGCGGCGGCGTAGTTGACCTGGCCGTACTGGCCGGCCTGGCCGTTGATCGAGCCGATATTGACGATGCGCCCGAAGCTGCGGGCGCGCATGCCCTCGATCACGCAGCGGCACATGTTGAAGCAGGAGGTGAGGTTGGTCTGGATGACCTCCTGCCACTGGTCGAAAGTCATGCGCTGGACCGTGGTGTCGCGGGTGATGCCGGCATTGTTGACCAGCACCTCGACGGGGCCCAGCGCCGCCTCGATCGCCTTCATTCCCTGTTGGCAGGCGGCGAAATCACCAACATCGAACTTGAAGACCGGGATGCCCGTGCGCTGGGAGAACTCCTTCGCGCGCTCGTCATTGCCGTGATATGTCGCGGCCACCTTGTAGCCCGCCTTGGCGAGGCCGACCGAGATCGCCTCGCCGATGCCCCGGGTGCCTCCCGTGACCACCGCCACCCGTGCCATGCCGCCTCTCCTCCCAGCGTTTCAGACGCCCCCTATTCTGTCACCGCTCCACGCACATGGCGATGCCCATCCCGCCGCCGATACACAATGTCGCAAGCCCCTTCTTGGCAT
>DATBBO010000282.1:0-2734 GCA_036270995.1 Dongiaceae bacterium
CGCCCGGCGGCAAGCTCATGATGGGCTCCGATGCGGAGGGGACCTATACCTTCAACCTGATCGACAACAATACCCTGGACTATTGCTACTCGGAGCATGGCGAGAACTTCAAGACGACCTGCGCCCGCCTCATCCGCCAGCCCTGAGCGGTCGGGGTCGAGGCCGCCCCGGGGTATGACTTCCCCGGGGCGTCAGCCTCGCATGGCCGTCGACGCCTTCTTCGCACTGCCCTTCATATCCGGCGATGGCACCTTGATCGAGATCGACGGCTGCTATCGAGGCTATCGCTGCCCGGCTTTCGCGCACGGTCTTCCTCGGCAAGCCGTCCGGCGCGCGCCGCCGGCCCGCCCTCGATAATCGGCCGGTCCACACCCAGATAGAGTGGGTTGCACATTGTCCATGCGAGGACTTCCATGAGCGAGATTGCAAGCGCGGCATCACGGGCACTGGTTAATCGTGCCGCGGACTGGCTGATGGCGCAGACGCTGAGAGACGCCGATCTCGAGGCCATCGTGCGCGGGTCCTGCGAGCGGCTGCACGGCGCGGGCGTGCCGCTGGCACGGGTCCAGTTTTCCTTTTCCGTCCTGCATCCGCTCTATCGCGGCGTGGGATATACCTGGCGGCGCGGTCGGGGGCTGCAGATCGATGCCTTTCGGCACCAGACGGGCGATACCCCACCCGACCGCTTCACCAAGAGCCCCTATTATCACCTGCTGAAACATGGGCTCGATCACCTGCGCCGGCGCCTCGATACCGGGGGCGAAGCGGGGTTCCCCATCCTCGAGGAACTGCGCCTGGAAGGGATGACCGACTATCTCGCCTTCGCCAGCAGCTTCGTGATGGGAAAGGGCCAGGGCATGGTCGGCTCCTGGGCGACCGACCAGCGCGGCGGCTTCACCGACGGCGAGATCGAGGCCTTGCTGCACATCCAGGACACCCTGGCGGTCGCCTGCAAGATGGCCATGCGCGGCGGCCTGGCGAAGAGCACGCTTGCGACATATCTCGGCGCCAGCGCCGGCGAGCGCGTTCTCTCCGGCCAGATCAAGCGCGGCGATGGCGAGACGACTCGCGCGGCCATCGTCTGGGGCGACCTCCGGAACTCGACCGAAATGGCCGAGAAGCTCGGCCGCCAAGCCTATATCGACAATCTCAACACATTCTTCGACGCGACGGCCGGCGCCGTGGCCGATGCGGGCGGCGAGATCCTGAGCTTCATCGGCGACGGCTTTCTCGCCATTTTCCCCTGCGATCGCAACCAGAAGGGCACGGGCGAGGCCTGCGCACTCGCGCTCTCCGCGGTGCTCGACGCCATGGAGCGTATGGGGGAAACCAACCGCCAGCGTCAGGAGCAGGGAGAGCCGGCGCTCGGCTACGGCCTCAGCCTCCATATCGGCAATGTCATGTTCGGAAATGTCGGGCTCGCCGAGCGGCTTTCCTTCTCGGTCTTCGGTTCGGCCGTCAACGAGGCGGCGCGGCTGGAGACGTTGACCAAGAAGCACGGCACGCCGGTCATCGCCAGCCAGGAGTTCGCGGACTATTGCGCTGCCGAGTGGGAAGCACTCGGCAATGAAGCCCTGCGCGGCGTCGAGGCGCCCATGGCGGTGCTCCGGCCGATCCTGACCGAGCGGCCGGCGCCGACGCGCCCGATCACGGCGCGCGGCCGCCTCAGCGATCTCAGCGATGCCGAGGCCGTCGTGCTGCTCTCGCGCGACAGCCCGGAGTGAGGCGCTGAGAGCCCCGCATATCCGCGACAGAGGCCGCGCCGGGCCATATTTCCCAGGGGCGCCTGCCGGGGCGGATGCTATAAAGGCGCTCGAGCGGGATGGGTGCCCGAGTGGTTTAAGGGACCGGTCTTGAAATGCGCTCAGGGCCGTCCCTGCCCGTCCTCTGCAATCCCAGTCAGTCTGAGATATCGCAGGATTCCGCGGGATTCTCCCCTCCCCTATCCTGCGCCGTCCGCCCTCGTGCTACGCTGTCCGGTGGCAAATCCGGTGGCAGGGGAATGAAAACAGAAGGTTTCCAACCTCAACAAGGTAGCTTCGCTCTGGACCGCCGCCACCGCTGTCCTAGGGGCCTTCGCCACGCTTCTGGGGAGCTGCAGCCCCTGATCAACCGGCGAGGATCGATGGGGAGACGATCGAGACGATAGCGAGGTGGGCGGCGCAAGAGCCTTTGGTTCTTGAGGTCTACCTGTTCGGCAGCCGGGTAAGGGGCCGGAACTGGCAGGGCGGCCCAGTCCGCCACGACAGCGATCTCGATGTCAGCATCAGAATGGACCTGCCGCCGGCGGTCGAGTTTTCAGATGCATTCCATGCGTGGCTGGACTTCAAGCCGCGAGCGGAGCGGGCCCTGGCGCCACTGCTTCTCTGGCCGCTGGAGCTATGGCAATTAGCCGGGCTTCTCACCCCCGCCGTTGAAGGCTACGTCGCGGAGTGCTCGCTACTGGCATTCAGGCGCCAAGAAAAAGCCCCGCCGGCGGGTCCGAGGTCGGATGACAAAGTCTGAGAAGCTGTTCGAGCAGTTC
Organism: Dongiaceae bacterium; assembly: GCA_036270995.1. Taxonomy (GTDB): domain Bacteria; phylum Pseudomonadota; class Alphaproteobacteria; order Dongiales; family Dongiaceae; genus DASXQK01. The sequence continues at coordinate 2,525 of DATBBO010000282.1, forward strand.
CTCTCGGCGAATGGCATCCCGTTTCGACGCGTCAGCACGGCAGCGACCCGGACACCGGACTACGAGATCGAGATCGGTGGCAGATGCGTGGTCATCGAGATCAAGGAGTTGACCAGCGATCGCGGCTTCAGCGAGGAAACTGGTTCCCGGACGATGGGCCAGCGTGTCCGAAAGTGGATCGACAAGGCTCGTGAACAACTACAACCAGCC
>DATBBO010000283.1:0-4075 GCA_036270995.1 Dongiaceae bacterium
AACGCCGCGGAAGCCAACGCGGCGAAGCCGTAGACGCAACGTGACGCTGTCTTCAACAACTTCATGGCCCGATCCCCGGGCGGCGTGGGTGCCGCACCTCCCAACCCGATGCGCGCTACCCCACCCTACTCCCTTCAAGACCCGGCAGATCGGTTTCGTTCATGCGTCCTGAATATTGCCTTTTCAGGTCCGAATTTCGCCCCAATTCCTCTCGCATCGCGTGTGAGAAGACGATGCTGCGCAAGCGGATGTGGCTTGTGATGCCGCTCGCCCTATTTTGGCCAGCCGAAGCCTACCGGCACGGCCGCCCTGTTGGGGGGCTGCTTGCAAGCCAGGGACTTCGGATCGCGCTCGCATTTGCCCGAGAGAACGGCGCCCGTATAGGTGTCCTTCATCGCCGGCAATACGAAGAGGAACCCCAGGACGACGATGAGGATGAGGCCGAGCAGCTCGATCCGCGACAGCGCGGCGGCGGGCCAAGTGGCGGCGTCGCGCGTTTCTCAGGCGCCATGAGGCAGGCCTCACCCGCTGGATGCAACCGTCACGCGAGTATAGCTCAGCCCGGCCGCCCGGCCAGCGCCGCGTCGAGACCGAGGGTTCCCTCCTCATCCGCCGGTTCGCCGGCATCGGTGAAGCCGCCGGACTGGCGCCGCCAGAGCCGCGCATAGGCGCCGCCCGCGGCCAGCAGCTCGCCATGGCTCCCCTCCTCGACGATGCGCCCATGGTCGAGGACGATCAGTCGGTCCATGCGCGAGATGGTCGAGAGGCGATGGGCGATCGCGATCACCGTGCGCCCCTTCATGAGCTCGCCGAGTTGCTCCTGGATGGCCGCCTCGACCTCGGAATCGAGCGCCGAGGTCGCCTCGTCCAGCACCAGAATGGGCGCGTTCTTCAGGATCACCCGGGCGATGGCGATGCGCTGGCGCTGACCGCCGGAAAGCTTGACCCCGCGCTCGCCCACATGGGCGTCGAAGCCGCGCCGCCCCTGCCAGTCCTCCAGATTCTGGATGAACTCATAGGCATGGGCCTGCCGGGCCGCGGCCTCCACCTCCTCATCCGTGGCGCTCGGCCGGCCATAGCGGATGTTGTCGGTGATCGAGCGGTGCAACAGCGAGGTATCCTGGGTCACCATGGCGATATGGGAGCGCAGGCTCTCCTGGGTCGCCTGGGCGATGTCCTGGCCGTCGATCAGTATCCGCCCCGCCTCCACCTCGTAGAAGCGGAGCAGCAGGTTCACCAGGGTCGACTTGCCGGCGCCGGACTGGCCGATCAGGCCGACCCGCTCGCCCGGCGCGATCGAGAGGTTGATTCCTTGCAGGACGCCGCGCGAGGTGCCGTAGCCGAAACGGACATCCTCGAAGCGCACGGCGCCCTTTTCCACCTTGAGCGTGGCGGCGCTCGGCTTGTCGGGCATCAGCCGCGGCACGGAGATGGAGCGCATGCCGTCCTGCACCACGCCGACATTCTCGAAGATGGCGGTGACGTTCTGCGCCACCCAGCCGGCGATGTTGGCGATCTGCCAGGTGAGCGGCAGCGCCATGGCGACGATGCCCACCGGGATCTTGCCGTCGATCCAGAGCCAGACCGCGATCACGCCCGTGCCGACCACCATCGAGGCGTTCAGCAAAGTGAGGGTCAGGCTGAAAAGCGTGATGAGCCGGAGCTGCCGACGGAAGGTGCGGGTATGCTCGTCCACCGCAGCGCGCACGAACTCGTCCTCGTCCTTCGGCCGGGCGAAGAGCTTCACCGTCAGGATGTTGGTGTAGCTGTCGACGATGCGGCCGGTGAGCGCGGAGCGGACCTCCGACATCTCGCGCGAGCGGTCGCGCAGCCGCGGCACGAAATAGCGGAGGAACACGGCGTAACCCAGGAACCAGAGCATCACCGGGATGGCGAGGCGCAGATCGCTGGAGGACATCAGGAAGATGGCGCTGCTGCCGTAGACGCAGATGTACCAGACCGCGTTCGTGCCGGCGACGACGCTCTCGCGCAGCGCCGGACCCGTCTGCATGATCCGGTTGGCGATGCGCCCGGCGAAATCGTTCTGGAAGAAGGTCCAGCTCTGGCGCACGACATACCAATGGCTCTGCCAGCGGATCAGGTTGGTGAGGCTGGCGGCGATCGCCTGGTTGGTGATGAGCGCCTGGAGCATCAGCGCCATCGGCCGCAGCACCAGCAGGACGAGCACCATGCCGAGGAGCGGCAGCCCGGCATCCCGCAGCAGCGTCCCCGGATTGTGGCTGGAGAGCAGCGTGATCACCCGGCCGATGAAGAGCGGAATGGTCGTGTCCAGCACAGCCACCAGGAATCCCGCGAGGAACAGGGCGCCCACGAGCCAGCGCGCCTGGCGGGCGTAGTACCAGTAGAAGGCGAGGAGGCCCGAGGGCGGCACGGTATCTTCCGGCAGCGCGGTCGGTTCGAGCAGTTGCTCGAAAAGTCGGAACAGGCGCATGGGATATACCCGGTTTCTCAAGCTTGCGCGGCGGAAGGCGCAGGCATTCCGCAACCCGGCGGGTTGCGGCCAAGGGGCCTGGTCTTCCGAATGCGAAGAGCCGGATATTCGGGCCCGCGCCGAGTCGGGTCAAGCGCGGCCGCGACAGAGTGCCGCAGCGGGAGCAGCAGAGTCGCCGCAGGAACGGCGTTCAACGCCCTGACTTGACGGTATTTCTCACAATTCCGTCGAAAGCCGGGGGTCAGGCCGCCTCCCACCAGCCGTGGAAGCTCATCGGCAGGTGCTCGTTCAGCTTCAGCTTCGCGACTGGACCGTCCTCGATATGGCCGGCATCGAAGACGGCGAGGAAGCTCTTCCCCGCTCTTCCGTCCAATACCTCCGAGAGGATCCAGCCGCGCTCCTCGGTCAGCGGCGCGTCGGGGTCGGGTGCCACCACAGGTTCGCCGATATAGAAATCAGGACCGAAGGAGAAGTCCTGTCGTGCCCCGCTCTCCACATCGACCCGCACCAGCGCGGTCTGCTGCCACCCTTTGGCGATGTCGCCCGCGGCGAGGAAGCCGTAGCGATGCTTTCGCCCGACCATCGCGGGATGAGCCATGGGAAACTCGAAATGGCCCTCGAGGAGGGTCTCCGCACGGGCCTGCTTTCCTGCCAGGTCGATGGTGAAGCGCCGGAGCAGCCCGGGCGACTTCGCGACACCCGGGCGTTTCTGCATTATGTTGCGAAAGGCGGCCGCAGGGCCGAGAAAGTGATCGGGCGCGTCGAAGCCGACGAAATCCGCCAAGATTCTATCTCCCGCCAGATGGGCATTGAGGCCATGCCACATCCAGACGGCCGGCACTTCGAGGGTGAGCGGCGCGCGCTTGCCGGAGGTATCGATCACCACCAGCAGGCCTCCCGCCTCGGGCGTCCAGCTGAGGCTATCGGTATAGCTGCGAAAGCCCAGCACCATCGGCAGAGGCGAGAGCTGCGCCGGCTGCAGGTGAAAGACCGCATAGGGCCTCGCCCAGAAGAAATCGTGGAAATAGGCCTCGCTCCGCGGGCTGGGAATGGCGAGCTGTGCCCGGCGCCGGCCGTCGCGGTCCTTCACCAGCACATGCAGCTCCTGCTTCACGCGTCCGCTGGTTCCGATCAGGACCCAGTCGCCCGTCTCGCCATCCGTCTTGGTATGGGCCTTGTAGTCGACCGGGCCCTTGCCAGCCTCCTTCCTGTCCGGATCGCCCTGCATCGGATCCTCGGCCGGATCGACAAGACCGGTCGTCGCCAGCGTCGCCGGATCGAGGCCATAGGGCAGCCCCACCTCGTCGAAGGCGTGCAGCAGGCCCGCCTTCACCACGGCGGTGACGCCCGCCTGTCCCAGCCGCGGATAGCCCGGAATATTCTCCCAGTAGCGCGGCGCCGGCGTCGTCCAGGTGGGGTAGAGAAAGCGCCCCGCCTTGTCCTCCGCCTCGAACTTGGCGGTTCGCACGAAGCGGGTGCGGAAGCGCACCTTGCCATCGACGAAGCTGGTGGCACGGATCATGCCGTCACCATCCAGGAGGTTGCGCTTCGTGAGGCCGGCGCGCGCATAGAGCCCCGGACCGTTGCGATAGAGCGTGCCCGAGAGCCGCCCGGGGATACGGC
>DATBBO010000284.1:0-1750 GCA_036270995.1 Dongiaceae bacterium
CGCAGCCTGCCGGGCCAGATCGGGTTGAGCCGACCGCTGAGGTGCTGCTTGCAGACCAGTTCGCACGCCCACTCGAGCTCCCGGGTTATCGGTATTCCGAGCCGGGAGAGCAGCGTCGGCATCAGGGTACATAGGAACTCCTCGCTGGCCTGGATCCAGCCCCAGCGCAAGCCCCCGGCAGCCATATCGGCCGCCCCCCTGGTCAGGAGCTCGCCGGCCCGGGTCCGGGCCCGCCGGTCATGCTGTTCCGCCTTGGCCCGGGCGTGACGCTCGGCGGCCTCGGCGAGCGATACTGGCGGCCGGAACAGCGGCAGTGGGGGAGCCGGGCTTAGCCGTCGCGGGGGGTAGAACCTCCACTTGGCAGCCGCCTCCTGCAGCGCCTTGTCGATGGTCTCAGCCTCCGGCGGCCGGTGCTGGAGGTAGGACGCCATATGGGCTGCGATCCCAACGGCCAGCTGCTGCTCCAGCACGGCAAGGGCCGGTGCCAGCAATTCCGCCAACTCCGCAGGAAACTCCGCCATGCGGGTGCGCCACTCGGTCGCCTCGGCCAGCAGCTCGGCGCGTAGCCCATGCCGGCAGACGGAATTCGCCCGCAGCTCCTCGAGGTCGTACTCCCTCTCCCGCAGCGAGCCGCTCCGCTCGACCAGACGCACCGCTGAGACATCGACAGCCGAGGCGACAGCCGGCTGTCGATGGCCGTCGAGCCAGGCGACGGTCTTCGCGCCGTTGCGATCGATGGAGCCGTCGGGAAAGAGATCGATCAAGCCCCGGCGCACAGCCTTGTGGACGCTCTGCTGCTTGATGCCGGCAAGCTCGGCGAGCGCCCGTTGTGAGATCCCTCGGGCCATGCCGGGAGATTGCCTCAGAAAGGCTGTGACAGCCAACAGCCGCGAATCGATTCCCGTGAATGGTTGGTTTTCGGGCCTTTCCGCCCCACAATCTGGGGATATGGCGTGTCCAGTACCTTTGGACCCACTGGGCGGAAGGGGGAGGGGGACGCTTTGTCTGCCGCCGTCATAGGGCGGATCAAATCCATAGCTTGGGAAAGAGTCGCTTAACAGTCATAGCCACCCGACCATGTAGGCTTCCCATCCGGCATCATAGGCTTGTTCCTCGGGCGAATCTTTCAGATAGGGACATTTGTCGGGTGACCGGCGTCCGTAGCGCTGGAGTGCATCGGCGTGTTGCGCCGCGTCTTCCTGGCCGCGTTGAAAGGCTTTATCCCATTCTGCTTGACTGATGCCAGCGGGCTTAGGGGTCATGTGCTATTCTCTCGGTTCAGGATGCCCTGGACATCGGACGATGCCCCCGTGGCGCCTGTTCCGCACCCGCGCACCGTCGCCGAGATGCGCCGGCCGGCTTTACCCTGGCCGAGCACCGGCGCGATCCTGCTTTCCTTCAGTCGGCCTCGATGATCTCCGCTGGCCCCTCGGGCTCGATCGGATAGGCGCTCGGCCCCTCGGGCAGCCTTCCCCCAAGCACGGCCAGGGCGCGTCGAGTCTTCTTCTTCTCTTCATCGCTCGCGCGCATGAGCTCATCCCAGTCGGTCCAGTCGTCGTCGCCGTTCCTGTCATCGTCATCCACGGCCATGTTCGCCCGCGAGCTCGGCGAGAAGCCGAGCATGTCGATGTAGGGCTTCATCGCCGCGAGGGCGCGCAATTGCAGCTTGACCAAAGCGTCGAGGATGATCTGCCCATGCTCGCTTCGATCGAGCAGTGCGCCGTTGTCGAGCTCGCGGGCGCGGGCCTCG
>DATBBO010000285.1:0-7907 GCA_036270995.1 Dongiaceae bacterium
TGATAGACGATCTCCGTCTCCGGCATCTCCGCCGCGAGCTGGTGGATGAGCCGAGCGCCGGTGACGGCGATCTCGGTGATGCCGGCCGGCTCGAGGCCGAAGACGACGCGGCGCTGCAGGGTCGAGGTCGAGTTGTAGAGATGGATGATGGCTCGCTTGGCGCCGCGCACGCTCTCCATCGTCCGGCCGATCAGCTCGTCGCGGGACTGGGTCAGCACCTGGACGGTCACGTCATCGGGAATGAGGTTCTCCTCGATCAGGGAGCGGATGAAATCGAAATCGGTCTGGGAGGCGGCGGGGAAGCCGACCTCGATCTCCTTGAAGCCCATGCTGATGAGCGTGTCGAAGAATCGGCGCTTGCGCTCCGGCCCCATGGGCTCGACCAGCGCCTGATTGCCGTCGCGCAGATCGACGCTGCACCAGATGGGCGGCTTGGTGATGGCCTGACCGGGCCAGCGCCGGTCCGTCAGATTGATGGGCTCGAAGGGGCGGTACTTCCGGATGGGTTCGATCTGCATGCTCTGCTCCGTGGGCGCCTTGGGTGTCGCCTGTTGCGTCCCAGGGCTGTTCCGATTGTCGGACCGGGTGGATGGCGGCGGATCGGCCGCCGGGCAGCCGCGAAATCAGGCCCGGCAGCCGCCCCTAAGTCGCAGCAGAAGCGGCGAGGAGATCGAAAAGCTGCGGCGGCCGGAGTCTCGGGATTTCATGTTGCAGGAACTCGACGAAAGGATGACGGCGGCGAAACGCGATCGACCCGACGCTCCTAGAGCGCCGGGCCCCTAAGAAGAAGCAGGGCCGTCATACCAATGCGCAACATGGGGCGGAGGCTAGTGAAGCTTGCCTCGAGGGTCAAGACCGCTTGCCGCCGGGCCCGCCAGGCCCCACCTACCTCATTCTCCAGGAGGTGCCCTTGTCCAGCCCGACCCTGTCAGACGACGTCCGCGACAATCCGGCCCTCGGCCGCTTCGAGCTCGAGGTCGCCGGCGAGACGGCCGTCCTCTACTACCGGCTGGCGGCCGGCCTCATCACCCTTGTCCACACCGAGGTGCCGCCCGCCCTCGGCGGCCAGGGCGTCGCCTCGGCGCTCGCGAAAGGGGCGCTCGCCGCGATCCGTGCCCGCGGCCTCAAGGTTAAAGCCCTCTGCCCCTTCATCTCGGCCTTCCTGGGCAAGCATCCCGAGTACAACGATCTGGTGAAATAGCCCTCAAAACCGCTTCATCCAGTCGGCAAGCAGGACCTGATCCACCTGGAGCGCGCGGCGCATCCAGCCCCGCGCGGCGGGCGATGGTTCCAGGACGCGGACATCCATGGTGGCGTCGAGCACGGCGCGCTGGGCGCGGTCGAATATGAAGATGGCAAAGCCCAGCGGCCGGCCGTCCTTGGCCAGGAAATAGCCGGCGAGGCCTCGCGCGTAGTCCATCGTCCCGCTCTTGCCGATGAGCCCGCGCGGATTGTCGGCGAGCGAGGCGTGGCCGTCGCCGGTGAGCCCGGGAATGGCCTGCATGAGGGCGTCGTCCTCGGAGATGAGAGTGAGCAGCAGGGCCATCTGGCGCGGGGTGACCCGGCTGTCCGGGGTGAGGCCCGAATGGTTCGCCAGGACATAGCCCCGCCAATCGGCCTTCAGCTCCCGCTCCTTCAGCCACTGGGTCAGCGCCGCGGCGGATTGCGCCAGATCCAGCGCCTGGCCGGTGAGCTTGCGCGAGGCGGCGAGGCCGACGAGCTCGGCCGAGAGATTGTTGCTGAAGCGCAGCAGCTCGCGAACGATGTCCGCCAGAGGCTTGCTCTCGAGGAGGGCGACAGGCACGGCATCCGCCGGCACCAGCCCAGGCTCCGGCAGCGGCAGCTTGATCCCCTGCACCTTGGCCAGGTCGCGGAACAGCAGCGCCGTATGGGCCGAGGTCGCCTTCACCGGCAGGAAGGTCGAGCCGTGATCCTCGATATATTGGGAATAGTTCCAACGATCGAGGGCTTGGCTCCCCTTATAGAGAAACGGCATCTGGCCGGGGATGTCGTCGCCCGCCGGATCGAATGCGATCCAGTGGGCGGGGAGGATCATGCGGTCGGCGATGCAAAGCGCGCGGAAGCTCGACTTGCCCTTGGCCTTCAGCTCCCAGTCCGCCTCCACGCGATTGAAATCGACATCGAGGGCCGAGAGGCCGGGATTGTAGGCGACCGCCATGGGCTGCTTGGAGCTGATCTCCGGCAGGCTCTTCATCAGGCTGTCGTCGTAGAAGAAGCGCGGTTCCGGCCCGCTGGTGCTCACATCCTGGAGGGGTGCTGCCTTGAGCTGCGTCACCAGGCCAGCGAGATCCGTGCTGTCGAGCGAGGGATCGCCGCCACCCTTGAGGTAGAGATCGGCGCCGCGCCGGTAGACCGTCGTCGCAAAGCGGAAATCCGGCCCGAGGATCTCGAGCGCGGCATAGACGGTGGGAAGCTTGGAGACCGAGGCAGGCAGGAAGAGCTGGTCGGCGTTCTGCTCCAGCAGCACCCGCTTCGACTGCACGTCGAAGAGGATGTAGCCGACATCCGACTGGGCGAAGCCGAGATTGTGGATGGCCTCCGCCGGTGTCGGCGCGGGCTTTACCGGGGTGCTCTTCGATTTTGTCTGCGGGGATTTGGCCTCTGACCCAGGCGCAAGCGGCCCGGCGGCGAGAGCCAGACCCGCCGCCATCGCCAGCACCAATAAGCTCCGCCGCCTCATGCCGCGCACAACCTCTCCGCCCTGGCCACATGATGCCGGCCAGCGGAGGAGATGCAAGACCCGGCGGAGATGTCGCAGTCGAAGATGCTGCCCTCGGCATCCCGATCGGTCATAGTCCGATCATGAGTCACAAGCACGAGCTCCGGCGCCTCGCCGGCCCGGCGGAGCTCCCGGCGATATCGGATCACGGCGGCCAGCTCCAGGCCGCAAAGGCGGCCTTCGGAGTCCCGGCGGAGGGCTGGCTCGATCTTTCGACGGGGATCAACCCGATCTCTTATCCTCTGCCGTCGCTGGCGCCCGAGCTCTGGGCCCGGCTGCCCGATAGCGACCTGTTCCAGGCCGCGCGTCGGGCGGCGCTCGCCTATTACGGGGCGCCGGCGACCGCCGGCATCGTGGAGGGGCCTGGCTCCCAGGCGCTGATCCAATGCCTGCCCCGGCTGGTCCGCCCGGCGCGGGTCGCGGTGGTCGGGTTCACCTATGCCGAACACGAGCGTTGCTGGCGCGCGGCCGGCCATCGCGTGGTCGAGGTCACCGGGATCGAGGAGGTCACCGGCGCCTCGGTCGTCGTCCTCGCCAACCCGAACAATCCCGATGGCCGAACCTTCGCCCCGCCCCAGCTTGCCGCCCTAGCCGCCCGCCTTGGCGCCGGCGGCGGGTTGCTGGTGGTGGATGAGGCTTTCGCCGATGTCATGCCGGAGAGTTCGCTGGCCGCTCTCGCCGGCCGGCCGGGCCTCTGCCTCCTGCGCTCCTTCGGCAAGTTCTTCGGCCTCGCGGGCGTTCGATTGGGATATGCCCTGGCGGAGCCGGGGCTTGCGGGCGCCCTTGAGGCGCATCTCGGCCCCTGGCGGGTGGGCGGTCCGGCGCTGGAGATCGGGCGGCAGGCCATGGAGGACGGAGCCTGGGCCGAGACCACGCGGGCGAAGCTGACCGCCGCCGCCGCCAAGCTGGACAAGCTGCTGGCGGGGGCCGGGCTCACCATCATCGGCGGAACCGCGCTCTTCCGCCTCGCCGACTGCGCCGATGCGGGCGCGCTCCATGGCGCGCTGGCGCGGCTGGGGATCCTCACGCGCCGCTTCCCGCGCCGCCACCGCTGGCTGCGCTTCGGACTGCCCGGAGACGAAGCGGCCTGGCAGCGCCTGAAGAAGGCCCTCGCGGACTCCGTCTAGGAATCGCGCGATCGCGTATGGAGGCGAGGGAGAAGACGGCCGCCCTGTGTCTAGGAGGCCAGCGCGACGAGGCGCTCGGCCTCGGCCAGATCCTCGGGGCGGTTGGCGTTGAAGAAGGGATCGACCGCGCCGATAGGGAAATCGCCCAGGGGATAATCGACCGTCGCCACGCGATAGCGGGCCGTCCAGACATCGACCTTGCGCAGCCCCTCCTCCACCAGGGCGGAGCGAAGCTCCTTCGCCAGGGCGACGGGCCAGAGCCCGACCACCGGATGGGTGCGGCCGCCGCTCGCCGCCAGCGCGATATCGGCGCCCTCCGCCCGGCGAGCGGCCTGCAGCCGGGCTGCCAGATCGCGCGGCAGGAAGGGCGCATCCGTGGGGGCGGAGAGCAGCAGCGGATGGCCGGGCCTCGCGCGCCTGGCCCATTCCAGCCCCGCCAGGATGCCGGCGAGCGGGCCTGCGAAATCCGCCGGGCTGTCCGCGGCGACCGGCAGGCCGAAGGCGGAGAACCGCGTCGGATCGCCATTGGCATTGAGGAGGAGAAGGCTGACCTGCGGCCCGAGCCGCTCGATCACATGGTCGAGCAGCGGCCGGCCGGCCAGAAGACGCAGGCATTTGTCGCCGCCGCCCATGCGCGTCGCCCGGCCGCCGGCGAGCAGCAGGCCGATCACAGCTTCCTCGGTCATGACGGCACTATGGGAAGGCGCAGGCGCCCGCGCAAGCCGCCGTCCCTTCATCCGGCAACGGCCGGAATCCCCCATCCCTTGAGCTATTTTGCGAGCGTCCTTCCGGCCGGCAGGTCGCGGTCGTAAGATGCTGAGCCATGCGGCGCGTGCGCCTTTCAACATCCTTCGCCATGCTGCTGATCTTGGGGCTTTTTGCCCTGCCGGCGGGCACGGTCGAGCTCTACCAGGAATCCCCCTGGCTCAGGGACGACGTCACGGCCGGACGCCTGCCGCCGGTGGCCGAGCGCCTGCCAGCCGAGCCCGAGGCGGTGGATCTCAAGGCCGAGGGCAAGGAGATCGGCAAGCCCGGCGGTACGCTGCGCATGATGATCGGCCAGGGCAGCGATGCCCGCAGCCTGATCCCCTTCGCCTATTCGCGCCTGATCGTCTTCGACCAGAACTACCGCCTCGTCCCCGACATCCTGGCGAGCTACGAGGTCGAGGACGGCCGCATCTTCACCTTCCATCTGAGGAAGGGACAGCGCTGGTCCGATGGCAGCCCCTTCACCGCCGAGGATTTCCGCTACTACTGGGAGGACATAGCGCCCAATCCGAAGCTCAATCCCGATGGCTTGCCGCCTGCCCTCCTGGTCAACGGGATGCCGCCGCAAGTCGAAATTCTCGACCAGACCACCATCAGATATACCTGGGCGCTGCCGAACCAGGCCTTCATCCCGGCGCTGGCCGCCGCCACCCCGCTGATGATCTATCGGCCCTCGCGCTACCTGAAGCAGTTCAACCCGAAATACACCAGCGCCAAGGTCATCGCCCGTTTTCTCACCGAGACCAAGCTCGACAGCTGGGAGGAGCTGCACCAGCATTTCGACGACCCGCTGCTGCTCGGTAACCCGGACATGCCGGTGCTGAGCCCGTGGGTCGTCATCTCCCGCCCGGGCAGCCAGGTCTTCGCCGCCGTCCGCAATCCCTACTACTACCGCATCGACAAGGACGGCCAGCAGCTCCCCTATATCGACCGGCTGGTGCTGATTCCCCAGAGCAAGTCCCAGATCCTCGCCGCCGTCGTCGATGGCAAGAGCGATCTCCAGGCCGCCGGGCTGTCGCTGGCCGACATCTCGGCTCTCAAGGCGGCGGCGGAGAAGGGGCTGATCCGGCTCAATCTCTGGCCCAGCGGGCGCGGGAGCCAGCTCGCCCTCTATCCCAACCTCAATGCCAAGGACCCCGTCTGGCAGAAGCTCCTGCGCGATCTGCGCTTCCGCCGGGCGCTCTCGCTTGCCACCGACCGAGCGGCCATCAACCGCGCCATCTATGGCAACATGGCCAAGCCCCGGGCCAATACGCTCCTTGCCGATTCCCCGCTCTTCGATCCCGATGCCCAGAAAGCCTGGGCCGAATACGACCTCGCCCGCTCGCAGGAGCTGCTGGATTCCATCGGCCTCAAGATGGACAAGAATTTCGGCCTCAGGCGCCTGCCCGACGGGCGGCTGCTCTCGCTCCTGGTTACGACCCAGGGGGCCGATCCCGCGGAGGTCGCCGTCCTGCGCCTGATCCAGGACAATTGGCGCAAGGTGGGCATCGAGCTGATGATCGGGGCGCCGCTGCCCGCGACCTTCGAGGGCCGGCTCCTGGACGGCAGCACCCTGATGTCGATCGCCGAGGGCCTGGCCAACGGCCTCGCCACGCCGGAGATGAACCCGGCGCAGATGACGCCTTCGAGCCGCACCCAGCCGCAATGGCCGCAATGGGGCCTCTATCAGGAAACCGATGGGGCGAACGGCCAGCCGGTCGACATCCAGTCGGCCCTCGATTTGGTTCAGCAGTGGAAGCGCTGGCGCGACGCGCGCAACGACGGGGACAAGAAGGCGGCCTGGCGCAAGATCGTGCAGATCAATGCCGATCAGGTCTTCACCATCGGGCTGGTGGGCGAGGTTCCCCAGCCCGTGGCCATCAACCCGCGGCTGCGGAACATCCCCGAGCGGGACTACTACAACTGGGAGCCGGGGGCCTATTTCGGCATCTATCGGCCCGACACCTTCTGGCTCGCCGATAAGCCCTAGTTCCTACGGCCCTGATCCATCTTCTTTTTCGTCATCCCGGCGAAAGCCGGGATCCAGGATTGCAAGACCGTGCTGGTTGCTCTGGACCCCGGCTTTCGCCGGGGTGACGGACGAAAAAACGGCTTGAGCGCCCAAATGCGATTGCCCTGCCCTTGCCCGGAAGGGGCGACAAACCCCCCAGCCCTGCCTATATTTCGGACGGATGATCGAGAAGCACCCCGTGATTGATCCCTTCGGGCGGGCCATCACCTACCTTCGGGTCTCGGTGACGGACCGCTGTGACTTCCGCTGCGTCTATTGCATGGCGGAAGACATGACCTTTCTGCCCAAGGCTGAGATCCTGAGCCTGGAGGAGCTGGACAGGCTGTGCAGCGCCTTCGTCCGGCTGGGAGTCCGCAAGCTCCGGCTCACCGGCGGCGAGCCGCTGGTCCGCAAGAACGTCATGAGCCTGGTGCGCGCCCTCTCGCGCCATCTCGGCACCGGCGCCCTCGAGGAGCTGACGCTCACGACCAATGGGAGCCAGCTGGTCCGCCATGCCGGGGAGCTCGCGTCCTGCGGTGTGCGGCGGATCAATGTCTCCGTCGATACGCTGGATGCGCAGAAGTTCACCGCCATCACCCGTTGGGGCAGCCTGGACAAAGTGCTGGAAGGCCTCGCCGCGGCCAAGGCCGCGGGCCTCCAGGTCAAGATCAACACGGTGGCCCTCAAGGGCGTCAACGAGGACGAGTTCGACCGCCTGATCGAATGGTGCGGGGCCGAGGGCTTCGACCTGACCTTCATCGAGGTCATGCCCATGGGCGATGTGGGCGGCGAGAACCGCCTCGACCAGTATCTGCCGCTCTCGCTGCTTCGCCCGCGCCTGGCCCGGCGCTGGAGCCTGGAGGATATCGACTACCGCACCGGCGGTCCGGCGCGCTATATGCGGGTCTCGGAGACGGGACAGCGCATCGGCTTCATCACCCCGCTCACCCATAATTTCTGCGAGAGCTGCAACCGCGTGCGGCTGACCTGCACGGGCATGCTCTATATGTGCCTGGGGCAGGAGGATTCGGCCGATCTGAGAGCCCCGCTGCGCGCCGATCCCGACGATGCCAGGCTGGAGGCGGCGATCCACGCCGCCATCGCCCGCAAGCCCAAGGGCCACGACTTCATCATCGACCGGCGCCACACCGCACCGGCCGTCCCCCGCCATATGAGCGTGACCGGCGGCTGAGGCCGCCCGTGCCGGAGCTTCCTGGCAGCCGAGGTTCTCCGTATCTCGTCCGCCGCTGCCCCGTACGAATCTTGCCCCCACTTGTCA
>DATBBO010000286.1:0-4184 GCA_036270995.1 Dongiaceae bacterium
CCGGGCCGCACGGCCGAACTGCTGCAATCCGTGCATAAGGTCATGATGCGTCTCGGTCACGGTCCGGACCCCGACAGGCAAGCGCCCGACAAGACAGGCGGCGCGTGAATCCAATCGTCACTTCCCGCAGGAGCGACGACACCGAATTCGGTGCCGCCGGGACGGAGGAGCCTGCCGTCCTGGCGCCGGCCGAGTCCGTTGCCGAGCGTCCCACACCGGCGGAATTGCCGTTGCCCCGAAATTACCAGGCGATTCTCCTGCCGGGTTTGCTCGGCCTGCTCCTGACATATTCCCTCTACCTCGCCCGCGAGATTGCGATACCCGTCGTCTTTGCCGTGATCCTGCATTTCGCGCTGCAGCCGATCATGCGCTCGCTGGAGCGAATCCATGTTCCGCGGGTGCTGTCGGGCATCCTCGTGATCATTGGCTTCCTCGCTTGCGTCGCGGGGCTCGCCATGACCCTCTCCGCGCCGGCGGCGGACTGGATGAGCAAGGCCCCCCAAAGCTTGTCGAAGATCGAGGACAAGATCTATTTCCTGAAGGAGCATCTCGCCCAGCTGCAGGACACGCTGCATCGGGTGGAGATGATGGCCAACAGTGTCAGGAGGGAGACGCAGGTCGTGACGCTCCAGGGGCCGGGCCTCTCGAGCTCGCTGTTCACGGGAACGACGAGCCTGCTGGCGATGCTCGGCACCTGCACCCTGCTGCTCTTCTTCCTCCTCGTGTCCGGCGACATGATGCTGCGCCGCTTCGTCGAGATCCTCCCGCGCCTCAGCAACAAGAAGCAGGCCGTTGAGATCACGCGCGAGATCGAGAGCCAGGTGTCCACCTATCTGGCCACGATCGGCCTGATCAATGTGGCCGTCGGCCTTGCCACGGGCATTGCCGCCTATCTCTGCGGCCTGCCCGATCCGGTGCTCTGGGGAGCGCTCGCCTTCGCGCTCAATTTCATCCCGATCCTGGGCCCGCTCACGGGCATCGTCTTGCTGCTGCTCGTCGGCCTGCTCACCTTCGACCCGATCTGGCGGGCGCTGCTGCCGGCGGGAATCTACCTCCTCATCCACATCGCCGAAGGCGAGATCTTCACGCCCTCGCTGATGGCGCGCCGCTTCGTCCTCAATCCGGTGCTGGTGATCATCTCCCTCATCTTCTGGTACTGGATGTGGGGCATCGCCGGCGCGCTGCTGGCCCTGCCGATGCTGGCGATCCTCAAGATCGTATGCGACCGGATCGGGCCTCTGATGGCGCTTGGCCACTTCCTCGGCGGCGCGCCGAGGACATGACGAGGTCCTAGAGCGCTCTAGGCCGCGCCCTCCAGGCTCGGATAGTCGATATAGCCGCGGGCATCGCCGCCGTAGAAGCTTTCCCGCTGCGGCGGATTGAGAGCCGCACCCTGCCGCAGGCGCTCGGCCAGATCCGGGTTGGCGAGATATGCCGTGCCGAAGGCGATCAGATCCGCGATGCCGGCCGCGAGCGCGGCATCGGCCTCCGCCCGGTCGAAGCCGCCGTTCAGGATGACCTTGCCGCCGAAGGTACGGCGCAGCGCATGCCAGTCGAAATCGCCGGGATCCCCGCCCCGGGTCAGATGCAGATAGCCGAGGCCGAGGCGCCCCAGCTCCTTGGCCGCATAGCCGAAGGTGCCGCGCGGGTCGCTGTCGGCAATATCGTTGAATGGGTTCAAAGGGGACAGCCGCACACCGACCCGGCCGGCGCCCAGCACCTCAGCGACCGCTTCGGCCACCTCCAGCAGAAGTCGCGCCCTGTTCGCCACCGGACCGCCATAAGCATCCCCGCGCTTGTTCGTCGAATCGCGTAAGAATTGATCGAGCAGATAGCCATTGGCGCCATGCAGCTCGACCCCGTCGAAGCCCGCCGCCTCGGCGTTGACCGCAGCCCGGCGGAAGTCGGCGACGATCCCGGAAATCTCGGCGAGCTCGAGCGCCCGGGGCGTGACGAAGGGCAGCGGCCCCGCCGCCGTCATGGCATTGCCGGCCGGTGCGATCGCAGAGGGCGCCACGGGCAAGGCGCCGCCGGGCTGGAGCGAAGGATGGGATATCCGGCCGACATGCCAGAGCTGCAGGAAAATATGTCCTCCCCGGGCACGGACGGCATCGGTCACCAGCCGCCAGCCCTCGACCTGCTCGCGTGAATAGCAGCCCGGCGTCCCCGGATAGCCCTTGCCCTGGGGCGAAATCTGCGAGGCCTCGGTGACGATCAGCCCCGCCGAGGCGCGCTGGGCGTAGTAGCGGGCATTGAGCGGATGGGGCGCATCATTGCCATTGGCCCTATTGCGGGTCATCGGCGCCATGACGAGGCGATTCTTCAGGCTGAGCTCGCCGATCCGGATCGGCTGGAACAGGAGACTCTCGGCGAAGTCAGGCATGGGGCTTTCCCTGATGTTGCGCGCAACCATATAGGCGTGCGACTTCCCTTTTGCACCTGCGGATCGCCCGGACTTGGTGAAGAAATCCTTTCCCGGCGACATAGCCGGACTTTGGAGCCGCTGCGCATGTGGTCTGGCCGCCCTAGGCGGTCAGCCGCGGGTTGCATTTCCGCCTGCGGTAGGATAGCGCATTCCCGCTGAGGTTCCCGCCGGGCTATGGTCCGGCGGTCGGGCCCAGCTCTCCATGCCGGGAAGGAGTTCATAGTCTTGACGGTGGAAGGATCGCTTCTCCAGGCAGCGGACCGCGTGGCCGAGAGGCTCGGACTGTTCGAGCAGCCCTTCTCCGCCGAGGAGATGATCGGCCTCGCGCGTCGGCGCACCGGCCTTTCGGATTTCGGCGCGGAACCCTTCGAGGAAGGGCTGTCGGTCCTGCTGGAGGCCTACCACCGAGAGGCGGAGCTGAACCTGTTCGGTCGCTTCGCCGCGCGATGGGACGTGTTGCGCTTCCTCTGCAACCTGCTGTGGCTGCGCGATGCGGAGCTCAGCGACCCGACCATTCTGAAGCAGGAAATCCCCCGTCCCATCTTCATCAGCGGCCTGCCGCGCACGGGCTCGAGCTTCTTCCACAATGTCCTGGCCCAGGATCCCGACACCCTGGCCCCCTTCACCTGGGAGATGATCTATCCCGAGCCCCAGAAGCGGCTGCGCCGTGGCGGCCGCGATCTGAGGGCCGAGAAGGTCGACCGCCAGATCGCCCGTTTCGCCCGGCTGGTCCCGGATCTGACCAAGGCCCATCCGATGACGGCCTATTCGACGCAGGAATGCACCGAGATCACAGCGCATGTCTTCCAGAGCCTGCGCCTCGACACGACCCATCATGTGCCCACCTACCGGCGCTGGCTCGACCGGACGGGCCATCGGACGGCCTATCGCTTCCACCGGCGTTTCCTCCAGCATCTGCAGCGCCAGAAAGGCCGAGGGCGCTGGATCGTGAAATGCCCCGACCACCTGTTCACCCTGGAGGCGATCCTCGAGGTCTATCCCGATGCGCGTTTCGTGTTCCTGCATCGCGATCCCGTGAAGGTGATGGCCTCGGTCGCGCAGCTGACCGAGGTGGTGCGCCGGCCCTTCACGCGGCGCCTCGATCCCCACGCCCTCGGCCGTCAGGTCAACGAGCATTGGCTGGCCGGCGTGAACCTTCTGGTCGAGGCGGACGCCAAGGGCCTGTTCCGGCCGGGCACCGTGCGCCATGTGGAATACGGCGCCTTGGTCGCCGATCCCTTCCGCGCGGTCAGCGATCTCTACGCCCAGTTCGACATGCCCCTGGAGGGTGCTGCGGCGGCGCGCATCAAGACCTTCATTGCCGAGCGTCCGAATGGCGGCTACGCGCCCAGGGTCATGCGGCTCGAGGATTACGGGCTCTCCGCGCCGGAGCTGCGCGAGGCCTATCGCGGCTATATGGATCATTTCGACATCGGGGCGGAGGACGATAGCGCCCACAGGACGCATTCCTGGCGCCCGGCCGCCCAGCTGGCCGGGGCCCAGCGCTGAGAGATCGGCGAAGGAGAGAGCCATGGATGCGGCGATCACCAAATGGGCGGACCGGCTGGCGAAGAGCTGGCGCAGCGAGGAGCCCGGCGAGATCCGGATCGGCAGCGAGGCGCATAAGCGCCTCTATTGCAGGATGCTGCTGGACACCTTCAATCCCTACAAGCCCTCCGTCATCGACTGGCCTCAGCTCGAGCCCGAGGCGCGCGACCGGCTGATCGGCCTGCCGATCTGGGATATCGCCGTCCAGACC
>DATBBO010000287.1:0-3298 GCA_036270995.1 Dongiaceae bacterium
CCCCGCCAGCGCGCCGGAGGCGGAAGCGGGCCGCTAGTCGCGAGGTCCATCACGGAGACCCGGCCCGGGTCCGGCGCGGGCCGCAGCCCCGCACCCGGCTCGCCGGATGCGGGGCTGACAACCCCAGACTCTCACGCGACAGGTTCACTCGACGTGAACCGACTGCCCGAGCTTGTCGATGGTGTGATCGGCATAGGAGCCCGGGAGCTTCTGGAACTGCTCATAGGCCGCCTTCTGCACATCGACGCCCAGGCGCTGGGTCGTGGTATCCCATTCGGCCGCCGCCGTGGCGAGGGCGGCCTTCGGATCCTGGCCGCCCCAGACCGCCGTGCACATCCGGTCGAGGGAGAGGGCGTAGTCCTGCCAGCCCGGCATGATCATGTCGACCACGGCCGTATTGGAGCATTCGCATAGATTGCTGAGATACTCCTTGGCCGCCGGCCACAGCGCCCGGTACTGGTCGGACTTGTAGGTGGAGAGACGGTAAGGGTCCCTGAGCGTGTAGGGCAGCATCGTGCGGACCAGCGACAGCGGCGGGGCCGTGTTCCACTGCATGTAGAGATAGGCGGCTTCTTCGTTGTTGGAGCCAGCCGCCAGAGCCTTGACATAGCCCGAAGCCATCTCGCCATTGCCGCCCGGCAGGTTGGCGTAGCCCACCTTGTCGACGATGCTCGACTGCGGAATGAAGTTGATGGCCTTGTCGCGCTGGGCGTAGTTCGACGAGATGCGCCCCGTCGGCGGCCAGGAGAAGATCATGGCGACCTTGCCTTGCAGCCAGGCTGCCCACTGGGCGACCGCATCGAGGTCGTTATTGCCCGGGATCGAGGCCTTGTTCTGGGCGATCATCTGCTCCAGCGTCGTGACGCCCGCGGGACCTGTCAGCTGCGCCTTCATGTCGGCGTCGAAGAACTTGCCGCCATTGGCCCGGAACTGCTGCAGGAAGCTGAACTGGTTGCCCGGGCTGCCGAACTTCCGGAAATGCGCCGAGCCATAGACGTTCGGCGCCAGCTGGTCGGTGATGAACTGGGCGACCTGGGAATACTCGTCCCAGGTCGTCGGCACCTCGAGCGCCTTGCCGAACTTCGCCTGATAGGCGGATTGCAGCTTCGGATCGGCGAAGATGTCCTTGCGATAGTAGAGGGCGAACTGGTCGCCATCGTCGAAGACGCCCCAGCGCTTGCCCTTGTAGAGCGTGATCGACTTGTAGAGCGGGTGATAGTCGTCCAGATCCGCCTGGTTCATGTATTTCGAGACATAATCGTCGATCGGGACGATCACCCCGCCATTCGCAAGCGCCGGGATCCAGGCGGGCTCGATATCGAGAATGTCATAGGCGCCGGAATTGGCGATGTGCTCGGCGATGGGCTTGGAATACTGGTCGGGATGGGGCAGCTCGACGACGTTGTAGTTCATGCCCGTCAGCGCCTGCCAGAGCGGCCCCGAGAAGTTCTTCGGCTCGAGGGCCTGGAGACCGGCCTCGTAGGTCATGTTGATCGTTGCGCCCTTGTACTTCTGCGCCGCCTGCACGGCGCGATAGGCGGAGCCTTCGGTGGGGGCTTCGGTCGAGGCCTTCACGGCCGCGTCCTGGGCCTGGCCCAGCGGAGTGCTCTTGTCGGCGAGCCCGACCTTGGAGAGATCGACGGCATCGGCCCAGGCATCGCCGGCGGTGAAGCCGAAGCCCGGCACCATGGCCGCACCCCCCATCAGCACGAGGCGCGTGAGGAAGGTCCGGCGCGAGGTATCCCCGCGGAGCCAGCAATCGACCTCCTCGCGGAGGCCGGCGTCGAAATCGCGTCGTTCACGCTCGTTCATTGTTCGTGTCCTCCCTTGTGAGCCCGGCGGCCGCGAGCGGCCCGCGGGTCGTTGTTAAGCCTTGGCGATCAGAACACTTCCCCTCACCCTTGCCTCACGCAATCGGATGCTGCGCCGTTTTGCGCCGGGCGTCACGGTCCAACGTCGCGTCGAGAAAGGCCAGCCGCTCCACCCGGCGTCCCTCCAGCAGCTCATCGGCGGCGGCGGCGAAGGCCTTGTAATGGGCCGTCGCCATATGGGCGTCGAAGGCGGCCGCATCCTCGTAGATCTCGTAGAGCACGATGCGCCTCGGCGCCGCGGCATCGATGAGCACGTCGAAGCGCCGGCAGCCGGGCTCGCGCGCCAGCGACAGCCGCGCATTCTCGAGGATGAGCGCGCGGAAGCGCTCGATAGCCGCCGCCTTGATGGTGAACTCAACGTAGATGATGAGGGGCATCGGCCTTGCCCTCCTTCGATCGCCGGACCAGAGCCGCGACCTCCTTTAGGTGATCCTCCATGGCGCGGGCGGCCGCCTCGGGATCGCGGGCCGCCACCGCCTCGTAGACGCGCCGATGGGCTTCGGCCGCCCCCTTCTCCGCCCCCGGCACGCGCAGCGACAGGGTGCGCTGGTTGGTGAGCCACTCGACCAGCGCGTCATGCACCGCGGTGAAGATCGGGTTCTTGGCGATGGTGGCGAGGACGTAGTGGAAGGCGACATCGGTGCGCTCGAAGCGGGCGCGGTCGCCGCGGGCCGCGATATTGGCCTCCAGCGCCTGGCGCAGCCGCTCGATATCCTCCGGCGTGGCGCGCGCGGCGGCGAGACGGGCGATGCCGGTCTCGAACAGCGCGCGGGCCTCCTGGAAATAGGCGGCGCCGTCGGGCTGGGAGAGGAAATGGCGCGCCGAGCCGGAGAGCTCGGTGATGAGGGTCTCGGGCGTGGGTGTCGTCACCCGCGGTCGCTCGCCGTTGCGCAGCAGCACGAGGCCCATGCGGTTGAGGGCGAAGAGCGCCTCGCGGATCGAGGCCCGGCCCACGCCGAAGATCTTCATGAGCTCGCGCTCCGGCGGCAGCATGGTGCCCGGCGGGAAGGTGCCCTCGCGGATCATCGCCTCGAGGCGGAATGCCGCCTCCTCCGATAGCTTGCGCCGCCGGATGGGCCAGGACACCAGCTCGCCCGTCGCGGATTCCTTGACCTGCGGTGCGGCCATCGACGCTTCCCAGAGCATGCCTGCCGACGCCGGTAGTCCCGGCTGACCGGATTTGGACGTCAGAATATGGTCGGGCTGTCCACCAGTCAACCTATTCGACCAAAGAAACCCGAGAGCACCCCTTGCCGCGATGGGCTACCACTCGATCGCGGCGACGACTAGGACACTATTATCTTATTTCGTGTTCGCCTCTTCTTTCAGCATTCGCAAGAAGCCAGTGGCGAATGCCCCGAAATAGGCAGGCTCTTTGGCAGCAAAATTCTCGGCAAATACCTGAGGCTGAGCCTTATGTCCCATAA
>DATBBO010000288.1:0-5789 GCA_036270995.1 Dongiaceae bacterium
CCCCGCCAGCGATCCGCCAGCATTCACCGCCGCCGTCGCCGGCGCGCCGAAGCGTGCGAAGCCGCCGGAGGAAGAGCCCGGGGATAAGAAAGAGCCTCCTGCGAAACGCAAGAAGCGCTAGCCGGCAGCCAGAGAAGGGGGAAATCATGCTGTTCATGGTCATCGAGACTTTCCGCGACCAGGATGCCAAGGCGGTCTATCGACGCTTCCGCGACAAGGGCCGCCAATGCCCGGAGGGTCTTGCCTTCGTGGCGAGCTGGGTGACCGCCGATCTCGACCGCTGCTTTCAAATCATGGAATGCGAGAATGTGACCCTGCTTCAGGCCTGGGCCGCGAACTGGTCCGACCTCGTGGAATTCGAGATCCTGCCGGTCGCCCCCGGCAAGGATGTGGCGGCGGCGTTGGCCGGCGCGCTCTAGGGGCCCGTCCGAGAAATGGCGAAGCGTCCGCGATCCGGCAACGCCTTCGACCGGTTGAAGGCTGTGGCACTCGCCTATCCCGAGGCCTGGGAGGATCATCCCTGGGGGGAGACTGTCATAAAGGTCAGAGGCAAGATTTTCCTGTTCCTCTTCGAAGACGAAGATGGGCTGAGGGTCTCGCTCAAGCTGCCGCGCTCGCGGGAGTTCGCGCTGGAGTATCCCTTCACGAAGCCCACGGGCTATGGGCTTGGCAAGGCCGGCTGGGTCACCTCGAGCTTCGCGCCCAGGGAAGAACCGCCCCTCGATGTGCTCGAGGCTTGGCTCGACGAGAGCTACCGCGCCGTGGCGCCGAAAAAGCTGGCGGCGGCGCTGCCCCTTGCCGACCGTCACACGCCTACCCGGACTTGATCCGGGATCAAGCCTGACCATCCGCATCGACCTGCAACAACGGGTCTGGCCCGGCGAGCCTAACGATCGAACATACCATCCCAGGTTGTTCAAATGACCGCTTCGCGATACACTCCCTCAGCCACAAAAACGGATACGCAGAACGGTTCAGAGCCGACACCGGCCGCCTGCCATTTGCGTTGCAGAAAGATACCAGACGGGTTCGGGTTTTGACCGCCAGGCGCGAGCGCGATAGTTCGCGGCCTGCTTGGCGGCGCGCGATGAACTGCGCGCGGCACTGAGCCTGCGGCTTCGAGGAGGGAGGTTGAGCCATGAAGATCGTCATCATCGGCGGCACCGGCCTGATCGGTTCGAAGACCGTCCCCATTCTGCGCCGGGGCGGCCACGAGGTTCTCGCCGCCTCGCCCAATACCGGCGTCAACACCATCACCGGCGAAGGCCTCAAGGAGGCCTTGGCCGGCGCGCAGGTGGTGATCGACCTCGCCAATTCGCCCTCCTTCGAGGACAAGGCGGTGCTGGAGTTCTTCGAGACCTCCGGCCGCAACCTTCACGCGGCGGAGAAGACGGCCGGTGTCCGGCACCATGTCGCGCTCTCCATCGTCGGAACTGACCGGTCGCCCGATAATGGCTATTTCCGGGCCAAGGTCGCCCAAGAGAAGCTGATCGAGGCCTCCGGCGTCCCCTACACCATCATCCGCTCGACCCAGTTCCTGGAGTTCCTCCGCGCGATTGCCGATTCGAGTGTTGCTGGAAACGTGGTCAGGCTGGCACCGGGCCTGTTCCAGCCCATCGCGGCGGACGACGTTGCTGCCAGCGTTGCCGATGTCGCGCTCGCGCCGCCGCGCAACGGCATCGTCGAGATCGCCGGCCCCGAACGAGCGCCGTTCAACGAATTCATAGCCCGCTATCTGAAGGCGGTCGGCGACCCGCGTGAGGTCGTGAAAGACCCCGAGGCCCGCTACTGGGGCGGCCGGGTCGAGGAGCGCTCGCTGGTGCCCTTGGGCGAGGCGCGCCTCGGCCATATCGGTCTGGAAGAATGGCTCCGCCGCTCACAGACAAAAGCCTGATCCCCTATCCACCAACCGAACCAAAGAGGCGACCATGACGACCAAACTCGTTGCGTTGGTTCTGCTATGCCTCATGACCGGCACGGCGATGGCCGAGGAACCTAAAGTCACCCCGCTCATGGAGAAGGATCTTCCGGAGTACCCCGGCAAGGAAGTTCTGATGATAACGGTCGAGCATGAGCCCGGCGGGTCGAGCGCTATCCACCGGCACAATGCACATGCGTTCGTCTATGTGTTGGAAGGCTCAGTGGTGATGCAGTTGAAGGGTGGGCAAGAGGTGACGCTGACGCCGGGGCAGACCTTCTATGAGGGTCCTGACGATGTTCATCTCGTTGACCGGAACGCGAGTGCGACCAAGCCGGCGAAATTCCTGGTGGTCTTGATCAAGAACAAGGGCGCTCCCGCGCTCGTGCCGGTCCAGTGACGGCTGGATGAAGAAAGCGGGAGCATGACGAGAGAAGAGCGCCTCGACGCTTGACCCAGCCATGACGACTGGGTGAGAGTGCGGTCATGCAAGCGCTCGTCATCTGCCGCGTCAAATCCAAAGCCTCCGACATCGGGGGTATCGAGGATTCGCGCGCGGGCTGAGAGCCTTCGTAGACTGAATCGATGGACCCCGCCGGCAGGACGGGGTCTTTTCATTTCCGAGTCCCGCTCTCCGGCCATGACAGGAGAAAAGGACATGGACACGCTACAATTGGACGACGAACGGGCGCCGATCTCCGGGATCTGGCTGCCGCTGGTGACTCCCTTCCGGGAGGGGCGGCTGGATGAGCGCTCGCTCCTCCGGCTGCTGCGCCACTATCTGGGGCAGCCGGTGGATGGCCTGATCCTTGCCGCCACCACCGGCGAGGGGCTGACCCTCGACGAGGCGGAAACGGAGCGCCTCGCTGCACTGGCCGCAGCGGAAGTGGCGGGCCGGATTCCGCTCTATCTCGGGCTCTCGGGCAGCGATACACGCAAGCTGGCGAAGACCCTGGCGCAGCGGGCCGCCTGGCCGGTCGAGGGCTATCTCATCGCCTGCCCTTACTATCTCAGGCCTTCCCAGGAGGGGCTCTATCGCCATTTCGCCGCGCTCGCCGAAGCAACCGACCGGCCGATCCTGATCTACAACATCCCCTATCGCACCGGGGTCAACATGACCAACGAGACCCTTCTGCGCCTGGCGGAGCTTCCCAATATCATCGGCCTCAAGGATTGCGCCGCCGATGCCGCCCAATCCGCCGAGCTGCTGCGCCGCAAGCCCGCGGGATTTTCCGTGCTCACCGGCGAGGACGCCCAGTTCCACGCGGCGCTGGCTCAGGGGGCTGATGGCGGCATCCTTGCCGCCGCCCATCTGCGGACGGAGGGTTTCGCCCGGCTGCGCGCCCAGCTGCTGGCGGGGAACAATGCCGCGGCGCGCGAGATCTGGCATGGTCTGATCGACCTGGTCCGCCTGCTCTTCGCCGAGCCGAGCCCCGCGCCGGTCAAGTTCTGCCTCTGGCAGCAAGGGCTTATCGCCTCGCCCGATGTCCGCCTGCCCATGACCGAGGTGACCACGGCGCTCGCAGCCCGCCTCTCTACCGCGCTGACGGCCGCAGCAGCGGCATGAGGGACATGACCGGCAGCGCGCCACGCCGTAAAGCCGACGTTAGGAATCTGCGGCAAAGAATCCTCAAAAATGCCCTGGGAGCAGCGAGGGCTCATACCTACAGGGCAGGCATCGCCACTATGCCAATAGTGGCGAAGGCAGGAGGCCATGGAATGAAGGCGCATGTCGTCTATTTCGCCTTGAGCGTCGCGGTGCTGACGCTGGCCGGGTTCATTCATTTCGTGACGCGGCTCCCGTGATCGACCGCCGCCCTCTCTACCCGTCGCTGCGGTCATCCCCTGCCGCAGCGGCGCGTTCGCGTGGTGCCCCCTTCCACGCGACGCCGGAGGGCCGTCGCCGGCGCCTCTAACCCAGGCGATGCCGGCGACGGATCTCTCCGGGGGAGGATGCCGGTCGCTCCTCTCCCGACAACATTTGCGCTATGTTGCCAGCCGCTTCGCGGCTGGTCCCGGCAGGGCCGTCGCGGGAGCGGCTTTGTTCGAAGGAAAAGGGGGCTGACGATGACGTGGCGTGGCGTATTTCCAGCGGTAACGACCAAGCTCCGGCAGGACGGGTCGATCGATCTGAAGGCGACCCAGGCGAGCCTCGACCGGCTGATCGCCAACGGGGTCTCGGGCGTGATCGTTCTGCCGATGCTGGGCGAGAATGCATCGCTGACGGCGGCCGAGCGCGAGCAGGTGATCCGGGCGGCGAAGGAGGTCGTGGCCGGCCGCGTGCCGCTCCTCTCCGGGCTCGCGACCATCTCGACCGAGGATGCCACGGCCAGCGCCCGGCGCTTCGAATCTTTCGGCGCCGAGGGTTTGATGGTCTTCCCCAGCATCGCCTACAAGACCGACCCGCGGGAAACCGCCCAATGGTACAAGGCGATCGCGGAAGCCTGCGGCATCCCGATCATGATTTACAACAACCCCATCGCCTATGGCGTCGATGTGACCCCAGCGATCCTGCGCGATCTCGTGAACGTGCCCGGCATCGTCTGCATCAAGGAGGAGAGCGGCGATATCCGCCGCGTCACAGATCTCTATAACGAGCATGGCGATCGCTTCCAGGTCTTCTGCGGCGTCGACGACCTGCTGCTGGAAAGCGTGGCGCTCGGGGTCACCGGATGGGTCTCCGGCATGACCAATGCCTGGCCCGCCGAATGCGTGGAGATCTTCAACCTCTGCCGGGCCGGGCGCTATGACGAGGCGCGGGGCCTCTACCGCCTGATGACGCCGGCCTTCCATCTCGACACCCATGTGAAGCTGGTCCAGTACATCAAGCTGGCCGAGCATCTCGTTTATGGCGCACCCGAATGGGTTCGCAGTCCCCGCCTGGCGCTGGAAGGGGTGGAACGGAGCCGGGTGACGGAGGTCATCAATGCGACCATCCGGGGGCTGGCCCAGCGGCGCAAAGCGGCCTAAAAGCTGGCGAAGCGCCAAAGGGGACGCGGGCCGACTGCAACCCTCGGCACGGGTGGGGACTTCCTAGGACGCTGCCGAGGAGAGCCATGATCCTGCCCGGGCTGAGACTGCCGTTCCTGAGGCTCTGCCTCCTGATTCTCTTCCTCGGCCTTGCCGGCGAGGCAGGGGCACAGCCGGCGCCGCCGCCCGCCGGGTCACAGATTCCCGCTGTCGACCCGGCCGCACTCGACCATCTGATCCAGACCCTGCAGGACCCCAAGACGCGCGACCAGTTCCTCGCGGATTTGAAGACGCTCCGGGCGGCGCAGCAGAAGATCGCCCCGCAGCCGACGATCGCGGCTTTGCCGCGGGCGCTGGGCGCCGACATCCTCGAGGCCATGTCGAATGCTTTCGGGCGCTTCCGCAACGGGGTGGAGGAATTGCGCCAGAGCCTCGGCGATCCAGGCCGTCTCTGGGCGTGGCTGCGCGGGCAGGTCGATGATCCGGAGCGCCGCGCGCTTCTCATCGAGTTTCTGTGGCAGCTCGTACTGATCCTCGCGGGCGGCGTGCTCGCCGATCTGATCACCCGGCATTTCGTCCGCCGCGCACAGGATTCCCTGCGGCCGTCGCTTAAGCCCCGACTTCTTCGCCGCCTATGGCTTCTGCTCGGCCATAACCTGCTGGAGCTGGCGCCGATCCTGGCTTTCGCCGCCGCAGCCTATCTCGTGGTTGCCATCGTCCAGCCCGGGACGGCCGTGCGCCTCGCATTACTGGCCATCGTCAGCGCGGTGGTGATCGCGCGCACGGCCTTCGTTGTCTGCCGCGTGCTGCTCAGCCCCTTCGAGCCGAGCCTGCGCCTCTTTCCGCTCGGAGCGGAGACCGCCGCCTATTTCTATGTCTGGGCGGTGCGGCTGGTCTCCCT
>DATBBO010000289.1:0-11534 GCA_036270995.1 Dongiaceae bacterium
TCCTTCGCGCAATAGGGGGCGAGGATGCCCACCAGCATGGCGCCGCGTTTGAGGAGCGCCAGCTCGTCCGGCCCGCCTTCCGCCGCGCTCACGGGCCGCTGCACCTTGAGGACGATATCGGCGTCGCTTATGGCCGCCGCCTCGTCGGCGGCGATTCTGGCGCCGGCGGCGGCATAGGCCTCGTCGGTATAGGAGGAACCCAGCCCCGCACCGGTTTCGATCACGACCTCGGCGCCGAGAGCGATGAACTTCTTGACCGTGTCGGGAGTGACCGCGACGCGCAGCTCATGGGCGCGCCGCTCTTTGGCGATGCCGATCTTCATTCGAACGCGATCCTGTTCACCCCCTCGGGAGCCGCCCCCGGGGGAGCCGGCTGGACACAATGCCGAAGCGGGTCTTGAATCTCAAGCGGCGATTCCGCCGCAGATCGGAGCATCCCCGCCTTCATGCCCCATTCTCCCGAAGCCCTGGCGGCCGCGTTGCGCAGGCAAGCGGTCTTTTGCGCCGAGCTCGGCTCGCCGCTCTGGTCCGAGGCCATGGAGGCGGTCGCCGCGGATATCGAGACGGGCGGCGGCTTCGGCGGTCTCCTCGCCGGCTGGGAAGGCGATCTCGAGCGCGGCGTGCTGGCGCTCCGGCTCTTCGGCGGGCTCCACTATCTGGCGCTTGCCGGAAAGGCACCGGCCCTGGCGGCGCAGCTTCCCTCCACCGGCGGAACGAGGGATGGCGCGCTCTGGTCGGCACTTTGCGAGGCTCTGGCCCAGCACGAGAACCTCCTGCGCAGCTTTCTCGATCATCCGCCCCAGACCAACGAAGTCCGCCGATCGGCCATCTTCCTCGGCGGATTCCTCGAGATCGCCGCCCGCAGCGGCCTCCCCTTCGCGCTCTGCGAGATCGGCGCCAGCGCCGGGCTCAATCTCTGCTGGGATCGCTTCGCCTATCACCTGGGAGCGCATCGCTGGGCCGGGACCGATCCCGCTCTCACGCTCATCGCCGACTGGCGGGGCCCGCCGCCACGCCTCGATCTCAGCCCCGTCGTGGCGAGCCGGCAGGCCTGCGACCTCCGCCCGATCCGACTTGGCGAGCGGGAGGCCAGGCTCCGCCTTCAGGGCTATGTTTGGCCCGATCACCTGGACCGCCTTGCGCAACTGCGCGCCGCCATGGCGCTGGGACACGAGATGGAGATCAGGGTCGATGAGGCCGAGGCCTTGGACTGGACGGCCCAACGCCTCGCCGCAAGGCCGGAGGGCCAGGCGATGGTGATCTATCACTCCGTGGTGCTGCAGTATCTCGATGCGGCAGCCCAGGCGCGCTTCGCGGCGATGATCGAGGCGGCCGGCGCCAAAGCCACGGCGTCGCGCCCGCTGGCCTGGCTCTCCTATGAGCTGGCGAGCGCCGAGCGCGGTTATGCGCTCGATTTCGCCTATTGGCCCGGCGGCGAGCGCCGGCGCCTGGCCATCGCCCAGCCCCATGGGCGGTGGATCGAATGGATGGGCTCGAGCTAGCCGGATGCCGCGGCAGCCTCCACCGGCCGCTCGGCATGCAGGCGGTCGGCGATCAGGCTGATCATCTCGAACATAAGCACCACCGAGGTCATGGCGGTGATCTGGCAGGGCGTGTCCTTGCTCGGGATCATGCAGACGATATCGGCGCCCACGATATCGAGGCGGCGCAGCGCCTGGAGCAGGCGGATCGCCTCGTAGGTGCGCAGCGCCCGGTAGCCGGGTTCGAGATTGGCGACCGCCGGCGCATCGCAGGGATCGAGCGCATCGAGATCGAAGGTGATGTAGACGGGCAGATCGCCGACCCGCTCGCGGATGAGGCGTGCCGATTCCTGGAGCCCCAGCTCGAAGATCAGCTCGGAGGTCAGGATGCGATAGCCCATGTCGCTCTTGGTCGGATCGGCCCTGACCCGCATCGGGTTGCCGCGCATGCCGAGCTGGATGCTGTGGGCGGGATCGACGATCCCCTCATGGATCGTATAGGCCGCCCAATGGGCGGCGGAGCGCTTGCTGCCCAGCCAATGGGGCAGATATTCGTAATCGTCGCGATGGGCGTCGAAGTGAACCATGGCGAGCTTGCGGCCCTTGGAGAGCTTCGCCTCCGCACCTCCGAGAGCGCGCAGGATCGGGCCGGTGATGGAATGGTCGCCGCCGATGGAGACCGGTCTCGTCCCGGTGGCATCCAGCCGCGTGTAGAATTCCTCGATATGCTCGACGCAGACATCGTTGACCATGGCCTCGGGCAGCGGCGCGTCCCCGAGGTCGTGGATGCGGCAGACATCCCAGGGCTTGATGCGGAATTTCTGATGCGCCCGGCGGTACCAACCGGAGATGTGGCGCACCGCGCGCGGCGCCAGATGCTGGTCGCGCTCCGTCGAGCCGTTGCCCGAGCTGTGCGGCACGCCGACAAGGCCGATATCGCAGGCAGCGGGATCGGCGTTCCAGGGACATTTGAAGAAGGTCGCCGGCCCATGCCAGTACCACGGCTCCATCTCCGCCGCCCGCTGCGCGAGCGCCTCTTCGCTGATGTGCTTCGTCATGACGTCCTCCCTGCTTGCAGGCGGGAGCCTATCATGACTATCGCCCCATCGCCGCCGACCTCGGCGATCGGGGCTCAGACCTGCGGCTTGATTCCCATCTCGGCCAGCAGCGCCGTCTGGCGCTGCTGAAGGGCTCCGGCGTCGAAATCCGCGATCAGCTCGCGAAACAGTCGGTACCAGTTGATCTCGGCCCCGAGATGAAGAAAGACCGAGCCGAGGCCGATGGCGGCACGATCCATGAAGACGAATTCCCGGGGCGGCTTCACCGGACCGAGGCGGCGCAGATCGGCATGTACGCTCTCCGCCACCTCGCGGCCATAGACGCCCGAGGACGTTTCCTGGATCCGTCGCTCGCGATCCTCCATCAACGGCGCATAGACGAAATGGGCCCAGCGGTTCAGCACCTCGACGGTCTCTTTGCCGAGATCCTTGAAGCCCCATGACTCATAGGCATGCACCGCAAGCTCGCGGTCGTCGTTCAGCAACGCGTGATAGAGGTCGATGACACCCTTGACGAAATGGGCTTGGAAGATGCGGATGCAGCCGAAGTCGAGGAGATTGACCGTGCCGTCGGCGCGGATGGTGTAGTTGCCCAGATGCGGGTCGCCGTGGATGACGCCGTAGTAGTAGAAGGGCACATACCAGGCCCGGAACATGTTGTAGGCGATCCGGTCGCGCATCGCCTGGTCGCTATGCGCCTTGATGAAGGGAAGCAGCGGCGTCCCGTCGAGCCAGTTCATGGTGAGGAGGCGCCCGGTCGAGAGCGCGCCGACCGGCTCCGGCACGTGGACGCCCGTCTCCTTGGCGTGCATGGCGCGATAGAGGCGCATGTGGCGCGCCTCCAGCGCGTAGTCCAGCTCCTCGCGCAGGCGCGCCGCGATCTCAGCATGGATCTGGTCAGTGACGATGGCGCGGTCATAGCGCTCATAGATGGAGAAGATCAGCTTGAGCTGGCGCAGATCCGCTTCCACCGCCGACTGCATGTCCGGGTATTGCAGCTTGCAGGCGAGCCTCGCTCCGTCATGGCCGAGAGCGCGATGCACCTGCCCGAGGCTCGCGGCGGCGGCTGCCTGATGCTCGAAATTGTCGAAACGCTGCTGCCAGTGGGGCCCAAGCTCGCTCGCCATGCGCCGCTTGACGAAATGCCACCCCATGGGCGGAGCGTCCGCCTGAAGATGGGCGAGCTCGGCGACATATTCCTTGGGCAGCGCATCGGGAATCGTCGACATGATCTGCGCCACCTTCATGAGCGGGCCCTTGAGTCCGCCGAGGGCGGCTGCCAGCTCTGCGGCCTGGCGCTTGCGGTCGGTCTTGACGCCGAGATAGCGCTCTCCCGCCAGGCGCGCCGCGAAGCCGCCGACCGCCGCCCCCACCCGGGCGTAGCGCTTGACCCGCCCCGCGAGGTTGTCCTGCTCGCTCACGCGAGCTCGTCGATCAGGCCTTCGATCATCGTGAGGCCCCGGTCCCAGAACTTCGGATCGGCCGCATCGAGACCGAAGGGCGCCAGCAGCGCCTTGTGCCGCTTGCTGCCGCCGGCTGCCAACATCTCGAGATACTTCTGGGCAAAGCCCTGCGGTGCCGCCTGATAGGCGGCGTAGAGGGAATTCACCAGGCAATCGCCGAAGGCATAGGCGTAGACATAGAAGGGCGTGTGGATGAAGTGGGGGATGTAGGACCAGAAGATGCGATAGCCCTCGTCGAAGCGGAGCGCCGGCCCCAGGCTCTCCTTCTGGGTCTCGAGCCAGATCTCCCCGATCTTCTCGGCCGGCAGCTCGCTCTTCCGGCGCTCGTCATGAAGCCGCGTCTCGAACCGGTGGAAGGCGATCTGGCGGACCACCGTGTTCAGCATGTCCTCGACCTTGCCGGCGATGAGGATACGCCGGCGCTTGGCATCCTTCTCGCGCGCCAGAAGCGCCCGGAAGGTGAGCATCTCGCCGAAGACCGAGGCCGTCTCGGCCAGCGTCAGCGGCGTATCGGCCAGGAGGGCGCCCTGGGGCCCCGCCAGCACCTGATGCACCCCATGGCCCAGCTCATGCGCAAGGGTCATCACGTCCCGGGTCCGGCCGTAGTAGTTCAACAGGATATAGGGATGGGCGCTGGGCGTGACCGGATGGGCAAAGGCCCCGGGGGCCTTGCCCGGCCGGGCCGGGGCATCGATCCAGCCCTTGTCGAAGAAGCGCTTGCCGATGGCGGCCAGCTCCGGCGAGAAGGCGCCATAGGCGCCCAGCACGATCTCCTTCGCCTCTTCCCAGGGGATCTTGCGGTCGGAATCCTCCGGCAGCGGCGCGTTGCGGTCCCAATAGTCCAGCCTGTCGGCGCCGAACCAGCCGGCCTTGATCTTGTAGTAGCGGTGCGAGAGTCGGGGATAGGCGGCGGTCACGGCGGCGACCAGTGCGTCGACCACCTCGTCCTCCACCTGATTGCCAAGGTTGCGCGAGCTGACCGGCCGGGCGAATCCGCGCCAGCGGTCCTCGATCTCCTTGTCCTTGGCCAGCGTATTGGTAATGAGGGCGAAGGTCGCCCCGCGGGCGCCGAGGCCGGTGCTGATGGCACCGGCCGCCGCCTTCCGCTTGGCCCCGTCCCGGTTGGTCAGCAGGTTCAGCGTCTGGTCGACGGTCAGCTCCTGCCCATCCAGGGAGAGACGCATGCCCGCGATGGTCTCGTCGAAAAGGCGGTTCCAGGCGGCCCGGCCGACCACCGACTTGTCATGGAGCAGCCGCTCCGCCTCGTCGGAAAGCTGGTGGTCCTTGAAGGCGCGCACGGCCTCGAACCAGGGGGCGTAGCGGGCAAGCTCCGGGGCCTTCAGCTTCTCCTGCAGCGCGGCCTCATCGATCCGGTTGATCTCGAGGGTGAAGAAGATGACCGCGGCGGTGATGTCGGTGATCCGCTCCTGGATCGTCTGATAAAAGCGGCCGTTCTCGGGATCGCTCATGTTCCCGGCATAGACGAGCTGGGCATAGCTGCCCACCCGGCCCAGCACATCCTGCAGGGCCTCGTAGGACTTCACGGCCTCGGCAAGCTCGTCCCCGCTCAGCGTGGCGAGCTTTCCCTGGAAGAGCCGGGCCAGATCCTTGGCCTGGGCCTCCGCCTTGGCTAGATCGCCGCCGATCCCGGGGGCGGCAGGGCTCTCATAGAGGTCGGCGAGGTTCCACTGCGGAAGGGATCCGAGATCCGGGTTGTCCATGACGGGGTCCTGTGTTGAGGTGCCGCGGCAAGCCTCGCAGGATATAAGCTCAGGATGGGTCCGCGCCAAGCACGCCGCTTGGCGGAAGCCGCTTCGGGGGTGAGATGGACGCAGACCGCTGGCAAAGCCTGCCTGCCATGTTCTTCGCCCAGGCGGCGGCGAAGGGAGAAAGCCCCTTCCTCTGGTCGAAGCGGGCCGGCCAGTGGCGATCCCGCTCCTATGCGGAGGTGGCGAGCGAGGTCCGCAAGCTCGCCCGGGGGCTGCAGGCGCTGGGGACCGCGCCCGGGGACCGGATTGGGCTCGTAGCCGAGAACCGGCCGGAATGGGCCATCGCCGACCTCGCCATCATGGCGGCAGGCGGCATCACCGTGCCGGCCTTCACCACCAACACCCCGGCCGATCACCGCCATGTGCTGACCCATAGCGGGGCGAAAGGCGTCATCCTCTCGACCAAAGCCATGGCGGAGCGGGTGCTGCCGGCGGCTCTGGAGGCGCCTGAGCTCGCCTTCATCGTCACCATGGACGCGCTTTCGCTCTCCCAGCGAATCGGCAAGCGCGTCGTGACCTGGAACGATGCCAAATCCCTGGTGCCACCCGAGACCGCCGAAGCGATCGAAACGATCACCGGCCGGCTAACCCGCGGCGACACCGCCTGCTTCATCTACACCTCGGGTACCGGCGGCACGCCCAAGGGGGTGATGCTCACCCATGGCTCGATCTTCTGCAATTGCCAGGGTGCCTATCATCTGCTGAAGGATCTCGGCGTCGGAAACGAGGTCTTCCTCTCCTTCCTTCCGCTCTCCCATTCCTACGAGCATACCGTAGGGCAGATCTTCCCCATGACCATCGGCGCCCAGATCTACTACGCCGAGAGCGTCGAGAGGCTCCTCGAGAACATGGCCGAGACGAAGCCCACCATCATGACCGCCGTGCCGCGGCTCTACGAGGCCATGCATCGCCGGATCCTGCGGGGCATGGAGAAGGCCAAGCCCCTCCAGCGCCGCCTGTTTCACATGGCCGTCGAGCTCGGGCGCAAACGCCATCGCGGTGAGCGGCTGGGCCCGATGGAGCGCCTCAAGGATCTGCTGGCGGAGGTCACCGTCCGCCGCAAGCTCCGGGCACGCTTCGGCGGGCGGCTCAAGGCCTGGGTCTCCGGCGGGGCGGCGCTCAATCACGAGGTCGGGCTCTTCTTCCTCGCCCTCGGCGTGCCCCTGCTCCAGGGCTACGGCCAGACCGAAGCCTCGCCGGTCATCAGCGCCAACCCGCCGCAGCGCATCAAGAGCCGCACCGTGGGACCTGCGCTCCAGGGTGTGGAGATCAGGATCGCCGAGGACGGCGAGATCCTGGTGCGCTCGGAAGCGGTGATGAAGGGCTATTGGCGCGACGAAGAAGCCACCTCCGCGGCAATCCGCGATGGCTGGCTGCATACGGGCGATGTGGGCAGCCTCGATGCCGAGGGCTATCTGGAGATCACCGATCGCAAGAAGGACATCATCGTGCTGTCCGGCGGGGACAATGTCTCGCCGGCCCGCGTCGAGGGCATGCTCGTGCTGCAGCCCGAGATCAACCAGGCCATGGTCCATGGCGACCACCACCCCCATCTCGTCGCCCTCGTGGTGCCCGATGAGGACTTCGTCGCCAGCTGGTCTTCAGCTCGCGGTCGCAGGGCGCCACTGGCCGAGGTCGCCGATGACCCCGAGTTCCGCCAGGCCGTCGCCGCCGCCGTCGAGCGGGTCAATGGCGGCCTCTCGGCCATCGAGCGGATCCGGCGCTTTGCCGTCCTCAAGGAACCTTTCAGCACCGAAAACGCCATGCTGACGGTCTCTCTCAAGATCCGTCGCCACAAGATCCGCGGGCATTACGGCGCCCTGCTGGAGGAGCTCTACAAGTCCTAGCCCCCGACCCGGGCTCGCCCTCGCCGCAGGCGCAATTTCCTATGCCGCCGCGGGCCGGGCCGGACAAACCCTGGCGGAGAGCCCGTTCCGGCGATCCGTTTGTTGCGATTTGAGGGCCCCTGCCAGCGCTCAATTGCGGTAGCCGGGGCGGTCCATTACCTTTCATCCTGGAATTGACGAGTCCGGGAGGGCTCATGTCGCTCGCCGCCGTCTCGCTCGACGACAAATACGCACTCGAGAGCGGACGCATCTTCATCACCGGTACCCAGGCCCTGGTCCGCCTGCCCATGATGCAGCGCCAGCGGGACCTCGCCGCCGGCAAGAACACCGCCTGCTACATCACCGGCTATCGCGGCTCGCCGCTGGGCGGCGTCGATCAATCCCTGTGGCATGCCAAGAAGTTCCTCAAGAAGAACCACATCCACTTCCAGCCGGGGGTGAACGAAGATCTCGCGGCCACCGCCGTCTGGGGCAGCCAGCAGCTCGACCTGTTCGGGGATTCGAACTACGACGGCGTCTTCTCCATGTGGTACGCCAAGGGGCCGGGGGTGGACCGCAGCGGCGACGTGCTGCGCCACGGCAACCTCGCCGGCACGGCGAAATATGGCGGCGTGCTGCTGCTGGCCGGCGACGACCATACCTGCAAATCCTCGACCACGGCGCATCAGACCGAATACGCCTTCATGGATGCCGGCATTCCGGTCCTGAACCCCTCGGGCGTGCAGGAGTTCCTCGATCTCGGGATCTATGGCTGGGCCCTCTCGCGCTATTCCGGCTGCTGGGTCGCCTTCAAGGTGGTAGCCGAGACCGTCGACAGCACCGCGTCGTGCTACGTCGACCCGCATCGGGTCGAGGTCAAGATTCCGGAGGATTTCGCCCTACCCCCGGAGGGACTCAACATCCGCTGGCCGCAATCCTCCTTCGCCTCGGCCCAGGCGCTGGAGCAGGAAATGCGCCTGCACAAGCACAAGCTCTATGCGGCCCTGGCGTTTGCGCGCGCCAACAGGCTGAACCACATCGTCATGGACAGCCCGAAGCGGCGCTTCGGCATCGTCACCTGCGGGAAATCCTATCTCGACGTGCGCCAGGCGCTGGACGATCTGGGGATCGACGATGCCCATGCGGCCGAGATCGGCCTCACCGTCTACAAGGTGGGCATGACTTGGCCGCTCGAGCGCGACGGCATCCGCCACTTCGCCGAAGGGCTCGAGGAGATCCTGGTCGTCGAGGAGAAGCGGGCGCTGGTGGAGAACCAGCTCAAGGAGCAGCTCTATAACTGGAACGAGAAGGTCCGCCCGCGGGTCATCGGCAAGTTCGACGAGTCCGGCGAGTGGATCCTGCCCTCGGCCGATGAGCTGACCCCGGCGCGGATCGCCCGCGTCATCGCCCGGCGCATCGCCCGCTTCCATACCAGCCCGCGCATCGAGCAGCGTCTGGCCTTCCTGGAGGCCAAGGAGCGCTCGCTCGCCAATTTCAAGGCGCCCATCCGCCGCATCGCCTATTTCTGCTCCGGCTGCCCCCACAACACCTCCACCAAGGTGCCGGAGGGAAGCCGGGCGCTGGCCGGCATCGGCTGCCATTACATGGCGCAGTGGATGGACCGCGACACCCAGACCTTCACCCAGATGGGCGGCGAAGGCGCCACCTGGCTGGGCCAGGCGCCCTTCAGCAAGACGCCCCATGTCTTCCAGAATCTCGGCGACGGCACCTATTACCACTCCGGCAGCCTGGCGATCCGTGCCGCCGTGGCCGCCAATGCGAACATCACCTACAAGATCCTCTATAACGATGCCGTGGCCATGACCGGCGGCCAGCCGGTCGACGGCCCCCTGGACGTTCCCCAGGTCGCCCGCCAGCTCCAGGCCGAGGGCGTGGCCAAGATCGCCATCGTGACCGACGAGCCGGAGAAATATCCGACCGCCGGCGCATTCCCCGCCGGCGTCGAGGTCTTCCACCGGGACCGGCTCGACCATGTCCAGCGCGAGATGCGCGAGACGCCGGGCGTCACCGCCATCATCTATGACCAGACCTGCGCGGCGGAGAAGCGCCGCCGGCGCAAGCGCGGACTGATGGAGGATCCGCCCAAGCGGGTCTTCATCAACGAACTGGTCTGCGAGGGCTGCGGCGATTGCAGCACCGCCTCGAACTGCCTCTCGGTCATTCCCGTCGAGACCGAGTTCGGGCGCAAGCGGGCCATCGACCAGTCGACCTGCAACAAGGATTTCTCCTGCGTCAACGGCTTCTGCCCGAGCTTCGTCACCGTCCATGGCGGGGGCCTGCGCCGGCACAAGCCGAAATCGGGAGAGATCCCCTTCGCGCCTCTGCCCGAGCCCGTGCTGCCGGGCCTCGGTGAGCCTTACGGCATCCTCATCACCGGCGTCGGGGGCACGGGCGTGGTCACCATCGGCGCCCTCCTCGGGATGGCGGCCCATATCGAGGGCAAGGGATGCTCGATCCTCGACATGACGGGCCTCGCCCAGAAGGGCGGCGCCGTCTTCAGCCATGTCCGCCTCGCCGAACGACCGGAGGATATCCATGCAGTGCGGCTCGCCGCCGGCGGGGCGCGGCTCCTGCTCGGCTGCGACATCGTCGTCGCGGCGACCTTCGACGGTCTCTCCAAGATCGCCCAGGGCCAGACCCGCGCCGTCATCAATACCGAGGAGGCGGTGACCGGCGACTTCACCCGCAATCCGGACCTCGAATTCCCTCTCGCAACGCTGAAGACCATGATCGCCGATGCGACCGGGCCGGGGGCGACCGATTTCGTCGACGCCACGCGCCTGGCCACGGCGCTGCTCGGCGATTCGATCGCCACCAACCCCTTCATGCTGGGTTTCGCTTATCAGAAGGGGCTGATTCCCGTCTCCGGCGCCGCCATCGAGCGGGCGATCGAGCTGAACGGGGTGGCCGCCGAGGCCAATAAGCGCGCCTTCCTCTTCGGCCGGCGCGCGGCCCATGACCCGGCGGCGATCGACCGGCTGGCCGCGGAGATGTCACCCGACAGTCAGCCCACGCCCATCGCCCGCAGCCTGGACGAGATCTTCGCCAAGCGGGTCGAGTTCCTGACCGGCTATCAGGATGCCGCCTATGCCGAGCGCTATCGCCTTTTGGTGGAGCGGGTCCGGCAGGTAGAGGCGGAGAAGACCACGGGGCTGACCGGTCTCGCCGAGGCGGTCGCGCGCTACTACTTCAAGCTCCTCGCCTATAAGGACGAATATGAGGTGGCGCGCCTCTATACCGATCCTCGCTTCCGCGAGGCGCTGGCTCGCCATTTCGAAGGCGACTACCGGCTGGAGTTCCATATGGCGCCCCCGCTGCTCAACCCGCGCGACCCCGACAGCGGCAGGCCGATCAAGAAACGCTACGGCCCCTGGATGATGAAGGTCTTCGGCCTGCTGGCACGGATGAAATTCCTGAGGGGCAGCGCCTTCGATCTCTTCGGCCGGACGGCGGAGAGACGCCTGGAGCGCCAGCTCATCGCCGACTACGAGGCCCTGATCGCGGAGATTCTGGAAAGGCTCGACCACGACCGCCATCGCCTGGCCGTCGCGCTTGCGAGCCTGCCGGAGCAGATCCGCGGCTATGGCCATATCAAGCAGACGCATCTTGACAAAACGTTGAAACGCCAGAAGGAGTTGCTGGCCGCGCTCCGCGCCCCTGCGGAGCAGCAGACGGCCGCGGAATAGCTCTCCTTCAGGTAGTCGATGCCGCCCTCCCGATCGCCGATCAATCCCGACGATTATCTGCTCTCGGTCGTCATTCCCTGCTTCAACGAGCGCCATACGCTGCGCAAGGTGGTCGAGCGGGTGCGCTCGGCGCCGG
Source organism: Dongiaceae bacterium (assembly GCA_036270995.1). GTDB lineage: Bacteria > Pseudomonadota > Alphaproteobacteria > Dongiales > Dongiaceae > DASXQK01. The sequence continues at coordinate 11,441 of DATBBO010000289.1, forward strand.
TCGCCCGAAAGGAGATCGTCGTCGTGGACGACGCCTCCACGGACGGGACTCGCGAGATGCTGCGCGACGAGATCGCGCCCTTGGCGGACAAGGT
>DATBBO010000290.1:0-4469 GCA_036270995.1 Dongiaceae bacterium
AGCGAGATAGACGGCGAGAGCGCCGATCTCCCGCGGATGCCCGCTGCGGCCCAGGGGATTGCCGGTCCGGCGCGCCTTCATCATCGTCTCCGGATCGGATTCCTGGGCGATGACCTCCCGCGTCAGCTCCGTCTCGATGAAGCCGGGGCAGATGGCATTGGCCCGGATCCCGAACTCGGCGAGATCGAGGGCGATCGCCCGGACCATGCCGACGATCCCGGCCTTGGCGGCGCAATAGGCGACGCGCCGGCGGGTCCCGACCAGGCCCAGCACCGAGGCCATGGCGATGATGGCTCCGCCCCCGCTCGCCTTTAGATGCGGCACCGCGGCCCGGGTGGCGAGAAATGTGGAGGTCAGATTCGCATCCAGGATGCGGTGAAAGCCCGCAAGGGTTTCCTGCTCGATGGAGGCGACGGTCGCGGCCCCGACGCTGACGAGGATGGCGTCGAGCCCGCCCAGGGATTCGATGGCGGCGGCCGTCACCCGGGCGACATCCCCCTCGGCCGTCGCATCGCCGGCAGCGAAGCCCGCCGGCCCATGCGCCTCCAGCTTCGCGACCGCCTCGCGCAATCGGTGCTCGCGCCGGCCTGAGATGAAGAGGCGCGCACCCTTCCTGGCCATGGCTTCGGCGCAGCCGAAACCGATGCCGGTGGCGCCGCCATAGACCAGGATCCGCTTTCCCGCCAGACGGTCGCTCATGCCGATATCCTCTTCAGCTCGATAATTGGCAGCTCGATATCAATAGGTCGCGCGCCCGCCGCTGAGATCGAAGGTGAAGCCGGTGGTGAAGCCGCAGGCGGGCGAGATGACCCAGGCGATGCAGGCCGCAGCCTCCTGCAGCTCGCCGCACCGGCGCATGGGAATCTTCTGCGTCATATAGTCGACGGTCGCCTGGGGCAGCGCCTCTACCAGCGGCGTGCGGATCACGGCAGGCGCCAACGCGTTCACGGTGACGCCGGTCTCCGCATAGTCCTTGCCCATGCTCTTCACCATCCCGATCAGCCCTGCCTTCGTGGCGGAGTAGGAGGCCATCCCGGCATTGCCTTCCTTGCCGGCGATCGAGGCGACATGGAGCAGCCGGCCATAGCCCCGCTCCAGCATGCCGGGCAGCACCGCCTGGGAGAGCGTCAGCGCCGCGCGGAGGTTGAGGGCCACCACCTTGTCGAAATCCTCCAGCGGCACCTCATGGGCGGGGATGTTGGTCATGCCGGTGATGCCGGCGCAATTGACCAGGGCATCGATGGGACCGAGATCGCGGGTCACGGCGGCCACCCCTTCAAGGATCGAGCGGCCGTTCAGCGCGTCCATGTTGTAGACGTGGATCTGCGGCCTCTCGGCGGCGAGAGTTTTGAGCCCGCCGATCGCGGGGTCGAGACCGGCGACGGCGCAGCCGATATCCGAAAGGAAGGTGGCGGCCGCGCGGCCGATGCCGCTGGCAGCACCCACGATGGCGGTGACATAGGGTTTGCCGCCGGCGGTGCGGGTGCCGTAGAGGCCGATATCCCAGGGGGTAATGGTCGTCGGGGCGGTCGGGGCTGCGCTCATGCGATTCAACTCTCCGTGAAGAAGCGGAATTCCATGCGGTGGCGATAGATCGTGCCGGGGTCGAGGCGCGCCGAGGGAAAATGCCCCTTATTGGGCGAATCCGGAAAGCGCTGGGTCTCCAGCGCCACGCCCGCGAAGCGTTTGTAGGCAACCCCGCCCTTGCCCGGCTGCGATCCGTCGAGGTGGCCCCCGGTATAGAGCTGGAGGCCAGGCTCGCTTGTGCTGAGCTCGAAGCCGCGCCCGGAGCCCGGGTGGAAGAGGCGCGCCGCGCGTTTCATCTCGCCGGGAAAACCGCGCAGCACGAAGTTGTGGTCGTAGCCCTGGAGGCCTTCGACCCGGGCGATGTCGCGGCCGAGGGGCTTGGGCTTGCGAAAATCGAGCGGGGTAGCCTCGACGCTTCGGATCTCGCCGGTGGTGATGAGATCGGCGCTCACCGGCGTATGGAAATCGGCCTCGAGGAGGAGTTCGTGATCGAGCACCTCGCCGTCGCCATGGCCGGCGAGATTCCAATAGCTGTGATGCACGAGGTTGCAGAGCGTCGGCCGATCGGCCCTTGCCTCGATCTCGATGGTGAAGCGATCCGCGTCATCGAGACCGAAGCTGACCGTCGCATCGAGATTGCCGGGAAACCCCTCCTCGCCATCGGCAGAGCGATAGTCGAAGGCGATCCTGCGGCCGTCCGCCGCCGGACGGCCCGACCAGAGCCGCTTGTCGAAGCCGCGGAAACCGCCATGCTCGTGATTTCGGCCGTCATTGCAGCTCAGTTGGTGGCGCGCTCCATCGATGGTGAACGCACCCCCGGCGATGCGGTTGCCGTAGCGCCCGCAGATGGCGCCCATAAAGCTGCGCCCGGTGAGATAGGCGTCGAGCCCGGATTCGCCCAGCACGACATCGGCGAGGCGCCCTTCGCGGTCGGGCGCGTGGAATTCGAGCAGGGTCGCGCCCAGCTCCATGATCCGGGCGCAGACGCCCTTGCGATTGGCGATGGTGAAGGCGCGGACCTCGCGTCCCTCGTTGCTGCCAATGGTGCCGGATGGACTGTTCGCGAGCGGGTTCATTTGCGGGCGGGACAATAGCGCGGCTTTCCGCGATGCGCGACGGCCACGCCCCAGTCCGGCATGGTGGAATCCCTTCTCGCGATCGCGCCAATCTGCGATATCTAGGGCTCCTACGCCTTTCTCCGGGAAACCCAGGGAGCCATCGTGAGCGAACAGCCGTTAATGCGGGGATTTCCGCCCGCGCCCGAGCATCAGGTCACTCTGTCCAATTGGCGCACACCGCCCTTCAACCGCTGGGCCTTCAGCCATGTGCGCCAGATCCTGCCGACCGCGCCGATCGCCCGCGCAGGCGCATCGGTGCTGCCGCTGCGCCGCGCCGAGCGGGCGCTGGGCCGCCTCGCCTTTCAGGGACCGGACGGCAGGGAACGGACCATCGATCGCATGCTGGGCGAGACCTTCACCGACGGCTTCCTGGTGATGCAGCGCGGGCGCGTCCTCGCCGAGTGGTATGACGGCAGCCTCACCCCCTCGACGCCGCATATCATCTTCTCGGTCAGCAAGTCCGTGACCGGCACGCTGACCGGCGTGCTGGTGGAGGAAGGCCGCCTCGATCCCGAGGCCCCGGTCACCCGCTATATCCCCGAGGCCGCCGGCTCGGCATATGGCGATTGCACCGTGCGCCATGTGCTGGACATGACCGTCTCGACGGATTTCGTCGAAGACTATCTCGATCCCCATGGCGATTTCGCTCGCTACCGTGTCGCCACCGGCTGGAATCCCGTCGACCCGGCCAAGGCGACGGATCTGCGCAGCTTCCTCGTCACCATGCGTCGGGGCAAGGCGCCTCACGGCCAGAACTATCACTATGTCTCGCCCAATTCCGACCTCATGGGCTGGATCCTGGAGCGCGCCGGCGGGCGGGCCTATGCCGAGCTCTTGAGCGAGGCGCTCTGGCAGAAGATGGGCGCGGAGTTCGAGGCCTATACCGCCGTCGACCGGCTGGGGGCCGCGCGCCCGGCCGGCGGCATCTGCGTCACCTTGCGCGACCTCGCCCGCTTCGGCGAGATGATGCGCAATCGCGGCATGGCCAAGGGGCAGCAGGTGATCCCCGGCTGGTGGGTCGAGGACATCCGCAACAATGGCGATGCGGGCCCCTGGCAGCGGGCGGAATCCTCGAAGCTCGCCCCCAAGGGCCGCTATCGCAGCAAATGGTATGTGCTGGGCAATGACCGCGGCTCCTTCTGCGGCATCGGCATCCACGGCCAGTGGGTCTATGTCGATCCCGCGGCGGAGCTCGTCATCGCCAAGCTCTCCTCTCAGCCGCAGCCGGTGGACGACCCCACGGACTTCCTGCTGCTCGCCGCCTTCAACGCGATCGCGAAGGCGGTGATGTAGGCTCCCCTCTCGCTCCCATCCGTGATTCCCGCGCGAGCGGGGATGACGGAGGAGCTGCGCGAATCGGCGGCGTTCTTGCGACTCAACCGCTCGGCCATGTCAAGCCGAGAACGCGTGCGTGCGCGTTTGTCAGCGAAATGCCACCGCGGACGACATCGCGCGGTAGCGACTCGCGCGCGAAGTGCGATAGAGAATCCTTCGGCCAACGATTGAGCCCAATGACCCTCTTTCAGGACGCAACGGTGAGCAGCAACGGCAAGCACGCGGCCGCGGCGGTCGCGCCGCTCCAGATTCGCGGCCGGTTCTTCACCGCCATGGTCCTGCAAATGACGGGGCCAGCCGATGACCTGTTCTACGCCGCCGTCGAATCCAAGCTGGCCCAGGCGCCCCATTTCTTCACCAACGCACCCTTCGTGCTCGATCTGGAGAAGGCCTCGGCGTTTCGCCTCGGCGGCGATTTCATCACGCTGGTGCGCGAGCTGCGCCGGCGCAAGATCACGCTGGTCGGCGTCCAGAACGGAACCATCGAGC
>DATBBO010000291.1:0-3555 GCA_036270995.1 Dongiaceae bacterium
CGTGCTTCGCGCTCTCGGTCTTGGGCCGGCCGAGGCTCGCCGTGCCATGGACGATCTGGCGTTGCAGGTTCGAGAGCTCGACGGCATCGTCATCGACGATGCCGATGCGGCCCACACCCGCCGCCGCCAAATAGAGCAGCATGGGCGAGCCGAGCCCGCCGGCGCCCAGCACGAGCACGCTCGAGGCCAGCAGCTTCTCCTGTCCCGCCTCCCCCACCTCATCGAGAATCACATGGCGGGCGTAACGCTCAAGCTGGCTGTCGGTCAGTGCGGTCATCGCCGGCCCGTCGAGCCGAAGCCGCCCGCACCCCGGGTGCTCTCTGGCAGGGCCTCGCTCTCGCGCCAGGCGAGACGGGCCACCGGGGCGATGACGAGCTGGGCGATGCGATCGCCGCGCTGGAGGCGGAAGGGCGCCTCGCCCAGATTGATCAGGATGACGCCGACCTCGCCACGATAGTCGGCATCGATGGTGCCGGGACTGTTCAGCAAAGTGACGCCATGCTTGAGGGCCAGGCCCGAGCGCGGACGGAGCTGGGCCTCGTAGCCCGGGGGCAGCGCGATGGAGATTCCAGTCGGCACCAGGCGCCGCGCGCCGGGGGCGAGCTCGATGGCCTCCGCCACCGCCGCTACAAGGTCGAGACCCGCCGCATCGGCCGTCGCATAGCTGGGCAGAGGCAGGCCCGCGCCATGGGGCAGGCGCTGCAGGGGAACTTCGATGGGAGTCACGGATCTCAGGCCGAGCGGGTGAGGCGATGCTCGATGGTGTCGGCCAGGCGCTCCGCCACCTCCTGCTTGCTGAGGCGCGGCCAGCTCTCCACCCCATCGGCGGCGACGAGATGGACCGTGTTCTCCGGCCCGCCGAAAGTGCCGCTGCCGGCCGAAACATCATTGGCGAGAATCAGATCACAGCCCTTGGCGGCGAGCTTCTTCTTCGCATTCGCGATCAGATCCTCGGTCTCCGCGGCGAAGCCGACGACGATCCGCGGCCGCGCATTGCCGGGCGCCGAGAGGGTCGCGAGGATGTCGGGATTGCGGATGAGCTGGATCGGCGCCGGCTCGCTCGTTCCCTTCTTGATCTTCTGGCTTGCCACCTGGATCGGACGGAAATCGCCAACCGCCGCAGCGCAGACGGCGATATCGGCGGGCAGCGCGGCGCGGCAGGCGGCCAGCATCTCTTCCGCCGTCTCGATGCGGTGCACCTGGACGCCGGCCGGGTTGGGTTCGGCGGTCGGGCCCGTGACCAGCACCGTCGCAGCGCCACGCCGGGCGAGTGCCGCGGCGATGGCGTGGCCCTGCTTGCCGGAGGAGCGATTGGCGATGAAGCGCACGGGGTCGAGAGGCTCGATGGTGGGACCGCTGGTGACGAGGGCGCGCCGTCCGCTCAAGGGTGCAGCGGCACCGAAATAGCCTTCGATGGCCGCCAGGATCTCCATCGCCTCGGCCATGCGCCCGCCGCCCACCTCGCCGCAGGCGAGATCGCCGGATTCGGGGCCGATCTGGCGAATGCCGCGTGCCTTCAGGGTTGCGATGTTCGCCTGGGTCGCCGGATGGGCCCACATCATCATATTCATGGCGGGGGCGATCAGGATCGGCTTGTCGGCGGCGAGCAGCGTGGTCGAGGCGAGGTCATCCGCCAGGCCATGGGCCAGCTTCGCCAGGAGATCGGCGCTCGCCGGCGCCACGACGATCAGGTCCGATTCCCGCGAGAGCCGGATATGACCCATCTCGCTCTCATCGGTGAGGGAGAAGAGATCCTGATAGACCTTGCTTTCGCTGAGGGCCGCGACCGAGAGCGGCGTCACGAACTGAGCCCCGCCCTTGGTCAGGATTGCGCGAACCAGGGCGCCGCGCTCCCGCAGCCGACGGATCAGCTCCAGGCTCTTATAGGCGGCGATGCCGCCGGAGATGACGAGCAGTATGCGCTTGCCGGCCAGCATGGGAACTCCTGAGCTAGAAGGTAGGGAATCGGACAGCGGCCCGCAAGCCGGGCTATCCGCGCAGGCCCCTGAACAGCCCGACCAGCTCCCGGATACGGCTGCGGGCAAAGAGGAGCAGGACGGCGCCATAGATCAGCGCCCCCACCACGACCCCGGCCACGAGCTGGAGGACCGCGCGCTGGCTGGCCAGGGCGTGATCGACGGCCAGAACCGCGGCGGCCATGGCCGCGGCGCCAAGCGCCGGCACCAGGACCTCCGCCAGATAGGCCGGCACCGAGAAGCGTACCATGCGCCGCAGCACCGCGAGCTCGACGCCGTAGAAAACGACCTGGGTAGCGGCCATCGCGACCGCGACTCCGGGGATGCCCCAGGCGACGCCGATCAGGCAGGAGCCTGCCTGGGCCAGGGACTGGGCGAGGACGACGCCGAGGCGGATGGTCGGCCGGCCCAGCGCGGTCACCACATGGCCGAAGAAGAAGCCCAGGCAATAGGCCAGGGAGAAGAAGGCGAGGATCCGGGTCGGCAGGATGCTGGGCACCCACTGATCGCCGACGGCGACCCGGATCAAGGAGGGCGCCACGGCCGCGAGCCCGACGAAGGCCGGGATCACCATCAGGCTGAGCAGTCGCTGGGCGGTGCTCAGCCCGCGGGCCACCCGCGCGCGATCCCCCTGGATCCTGGAGAAAAGCGGCACCACGGCGCGCTCGGTGCTGCCGGCGACGAAGTCGGTGATGATGGTCACGAGGCGCTGGGCGACGCTGTAATAGCCGACCTCCGTGGCGCCGAAATAGTAGCCCAGCAGCAGCCGGTCCGCCTGGCCGCCGAAGATCCGCAGCAGATTGGTCAGCAGGACGTTGAAGCCGAAGCCGAAGAGATCGCGGAAATGGCGCCGGGAGAAGGCGAAGCGCGGCCGCCAATCGACGATGGCCCACAGGATCACGACCCCTACAGCCTGGGTGACGAGGCCCTGGCCCACCAGGGCCCAGACCCCCATGCCGGCGAAGGCCATGGCAATACCGACCGCGCCACCGACCACGGCGCTCGCGGTCTGGCGCAGCGCCAGCGCGCGGAAGCGCAGCTCGCGCCGGGCGAGGCCCACCTGAACGACGGAGATGGAGGTGAGGAAGGGCGCCAGCGAATACCACTGCAGCACCGGTGCCAGCCGCGGCTCGCCATAGAGCCCGGCCAGCGGGCCGGCGAAGAGGATGGTGAGCCCCATGAGAATCAGGCCGACGCCGAGATTGGCCCAGAAGGCGGAATCCTTATGGGCCTCCTCGATGGTTTCGCGCTGGATGAGGGCGGTGGTGAGACCTTGGTCGGAAAGGGTCTGCACCGCCATGAGATAAACCTGGGCGAGCGCCGCCAGGCCGAAGGCCGCGGGGTCGATCAGCCGGGCGAGCAGCAGGAAGACCCCGGCCGAGACGATACGCAGGCCCCAGCTCTCCCCCATGGACCAAAGCGCCGTCACCAGGGCGGTACGCTTCATGGACATGGGCAGACCTTCGCTTCAATGGTGGCGGCGCAGAAGCGAAGGTCTGCCCATGTCCATGAAGCGCACCGCCCTGCTGACGGCGCTTTGGTCCATGGGGGAGAGCTGGGGCCTGCGTATCGTCTCGGC
>DATBBO010000292.1:0-1732 GCA_036270995.1 Dongiaceae bacterium
ATGATCTCGCCCACTTTCTGGCGCGGGTTCAGGGCTACGTCGGGCATCTGATAGATCATCTGGATGCGGCGCAAGAGATCGCGGCTCCGCTGGGCCAGCGCCGGCGGCAGGGAGATTCCCTGGAAGCGGATATCGCCCGCCTCGCGCGGCAGCAGTCCGGTGATGACACGGGCCAGCGTGCTCTTGCCGCTGCCGGATTCGCCGACCACCGCGACGGTCTCGCCCCTGCGCACGGTCAGGTTGATATCGTTCACCACCTTGGCGAGCTTGGCATAGCTCGCCGTGACCTGGCTGATCTCCAGCACCGGCGCGGCCCCGGCGGCGGTCGCCCCCATATGCCCGGCCTTGCCTTCGCGGTTCGAGACGAGAGCGCGGGTATAGTCCATGCGCGGGCGATGCAGGATCTGATCGGCCTCGCCCTCCTCCACCATCTTGCCATGGCGGAGCACCATGATCCGGTTGGCCACCTGGGCCACCACCGCCAGATCATGGCTGATATAGAGCCCCGCCGCGTGATGCACGCGGATGAGCTTGCGGATCGAGGCCAGCACCTCGATCTGCGTCGTCACATCCAGCGCCGTGGTCGGCTCGTCCAGCACCAGTATGTCGGGGTGGCAGGACATGGCCATGGCGGCCATGGCCCGCTGGAGCTGGCCGCCGGAGACCTGGTGGGGATAGCGCTCCCCGAAGGTCTCGGGCGAGGGCAGGTCGAGTTCGCGGAAGAGCTGGATGGCCTCGGCCTTGGCCTGCTCATAGCTCATCAGCCCATGGCGGACCGGCCCCTCGCAGATCTGGTTGTAGATGCGCTTGGCGGGATTGAAGGAAGCGGCGGCGCTCTGGGCGATATAGGCGACGCGGCGGCCGCGGCGCTGGCGCCGCTGCTCGGGCGTCAGGCCGCGCAGATCGACCCCGTCGAACAGGATCTTGCCGCCGACGATGCTGCAGCCCGGCCGCGTATAGCCCAGGGCCGCCAGACCGATGGTGGATTTGCCGGCGCCAGATTCCCCGATCAGGCCGAGGACCTCGCCACGATGGAGGACCAGATCGACACCATCGACGATGAGCTTCGCCGGCGAGTCCTCATCTGTGCGCGCCTCGATGCGCAAGCCTTCGATGCGCAGGATCTCCGTCTTGGAGGGCGGGTTGCGCGTGCCGTCGGCCTGTGAAGCTTGCGCGCTCATGCGCCCTCTCCATGGGCCCGGCTATGAATCGAGAGGAACCAGTCGACCAGCAGATTGACCCCGATGGTCAATTGACCGATGGCGATGGCCGGGATCATCGGGGCCATGCCGCCGAAATTGATCGCCTGGGCGTTGTCGCGGACCATGCCGCCCCAATCGGCATAGGGCGGCTGGATGCCGAGGCCAAGGAAGCTGAGCGAGGCGATGAACAGGAAGGCGAAGCAGAAGCGCAGACCGAATTCGGCGATCAGCGGCGGCAGGGCATTGGGCAGCACCTCGCGCCAGACGATCCAGCGCAGTCCCTCGCCCCGCAGCCGCGCCACCTCGACATAATCCATCACCGCGATGTTCAGGCCGACGGCGCGGCTGAGCCGGAAGACGCGGGTGGAATCGAGGACCGCGATGGTGCCGACCAGGACCGGGATCGAGGTGCCGAGCACCGAGAGCACGATGAGCGCCAGGATCAGGGTCGGAATGGCCATCAGCGTGTCGACGAGCCGGCTCAGCAGCGTGTCGATCCATCCCCCCACCACCGCGGCGGAAAAACCCAT
>DATBBO010000293.1:0-2406 GCA_036270995.1 Dongiaceae bacterium
TCGCGCCTTCCATGCCAACGCGGCCCATCACCTCGCCGATCTCGTGCTCGGCGACGGCCACGCCGTCATACTTGTTGGATCCGGCGGAAGGACCGCCAATGGAGTAGGTCATGGGAATGGTGCTGCTGAGACCGATCCAGCCATCGACCCCGGTCGCGGTGCCGCTCATCAGGCCGAGCGCCTTCGCCTCGGCATTCGTCACGTAGATCTGGGCCGTCGTCGGCTCGTTGCTGGCCAGGGTCAGGGGATAGTTGTCGCCGGCGAGCGCACCGGCCACGGTCGCATAGCTGACGAGCTTGTAGTTGTTCTCGGTTTCGCCGAGCGCGCCGGAGTCGAGCCGCTGGCCGTTGACCTCGCCATAGCCGACGCGGATCTTGATCACGATGTCGTCCGAGTAGAGCTTGGTGTAGGCGAGGGCGGCGCTGACGACCGCCTGCTGGAAGCCTTTGGGCGCATGCGCCACCGAGGGATCCCAGACGAGGTCGAATTGGAGGCCGCCGGCCGGGCCGACCAGGGTCGGCGCCGGCGTCGAGGAATGCGGCGTCATCCCCCCAAAATGGCCCCCGGAAAACTGCATATTCCCGAAGAATCCGAAGGCGGCGGAGCCGTCATCGGGAGGCAGCCCATGGCCCGCGCCCAGCGAAGGGCCGCTGAACCCGAACGATCCGTACCAATGAACTTCCGACGGTTCAAACAACATGGGCGCACAGATCTCTTCGAGAGGGGCGAGGCCGCTCGGGCAAACATCTGCTCGGGAGCGGCATAGTCGCGGCGCGGATTTTCGCCGGTTGTGGTGGTTCCCGCAAGCCCTGCAGGCTGTGCAGTTGGCGATTGTGGCGGATCGCCGGTCCTCAGCCGGGCTTGGGAGGGCCTTCGACGGCGCCCCCACTCTCGGCCCAGTCCTTGAAGGCGCCGAGGTTATAGACATGGTCATAGCCCATGTCCTTCAATAGCTTGCCGCTCAAGGCTGAACGGCCGCCCGAGGCGCAGTAGACGATCACAGTCTTGTCCCTGGAAAGATTCTTGTCGTGATAGGGCGAGTCGGGATCGGCACGGAACTCCAGCATGCCGCGCGAGATATGGAGTGCCCCTGCCACCTTGCCGCTCTGCGCCAACTCCGGCGCGTCGCGCACATCGAGGACGAGCGTATTCCCTTTGGCAATCATCTCCCGGGCCTCGGCCGGCGTCAGGCGCGGAACCGCGGCATTGGCAGCCTCCAGCAATTGCTTGACGGTCGTCACCATCTGTCCTCCTTGCGCGCTAGCGTTCCAGGTTCCTCTCGTACTTCCGGGTCGCCGGCGCCAGCAGATCCCAGGGATGGGCGCTGGCAGTGAAGAGATCCATGCTCGGTTTATGAAGCGTCGGGTCGTCGAGATTGCCGGCCATCAAGCCGAGGATCTCCGGCAGCCTTCCCAGCCTGTTCGCCACCCGGCTGCCGCAGATGGGGCAGAAGCCCCGTTCGACCACGCCGCCATTGTCGCCGACGATCTTGTAGTAACTGAGCTCGCCCTCCATCTCGACGGCGCTCAGCGGCACGACGACGATCGGCGCATAGGCCGCCCCGCTCGCACGCTGACAGTCGCGGCAATGGCAGTTCACCATCAGGATCGGATCGGCATTCACGACGTAGCGCACCGCGCCGCAGCTGCATCCTCCGGAAATCCTGGGCTTCGTCTCCATCTGGCCGCTCCCGTCCGGTTGCCGATATGATCCTACACCAAGCTTTGGCGCCTTGCTTCGATACAACCTCCCCGACCGCCGATGGACATCGTCATCGAATTGACCAAATCCCCGACCCCTGAGGTCCTCGATCTCCTGGGTGAGCTCGATGCCGCCTTGTCCGGGCCCTATGCCGCCGACCAGCGTCATGCCCTCTCCGTGGAGCAGTTGTTCCAGCCGCATATCCACTTCTTCCTGGCGCGGCTCGAGGGAGTGGCCGTCGCCTGCGGCGGCGTCGCTCTTCTCGATGGCTATGCCGAGGTCAAGCGGATGTATTCGCGATCCCATGTGCGGGGGCTCGGCCTGGCAAAGGCACTGCTCCGCCGCATCGAGGCGGAGACGCAGGGCGCGGGCCTCTCGCTCCTGCGCCTGGAGACGGGGATCCACCAGCAGGAGGCCCTCAGATTCTACGAGGGCGCGGGCTTCCGGCGCCGGGCTCCCTTCGGCGCCTATCTCGATCTGCCGCCTCATGCGATCGAAACCAGCCTCTTCTACGAGAAGACCCTCTAGGAGTGCCGTCGATGCGATATCTGATCCGACCCCTCTAGTGGGGACACTGGGAGATGACGGAGTACTATTGGGTCATATCAACGGTTTGGCTCCGGAGGGTGGGAGACGCGGGAGGACGGAAGGAGGCCAGTGGGGGAACGAAACGCCCCCAAAACTCCCCCGGCCGTAATCCGGGGG
>DATBBO010000294.1:0-2997 GCA_036270995.1 Dongiaceae bacterium
ATCGGGTGCCTGCTCGGCCAGGGCGCCGATGCTGGCCAAAAGCTCCCCCGTGGAGAGCAGGATCGAGGGCCGGGCGTCGTTGAAGGTGGCGAGCAGCTGGGCGAGCGTCCGACCGCGATGGCCGAGCGTATCCGCCGGGGCGGCCACCGGGATGATCCCCGCATAGAGGCAGCCCATGAAGGCGGTGATGAAGTCGAGCCCCGCCCGGTAGAGCAGCAGGGCGCGTTCGCCCGGAGCGCGGCCGGCGAGCGCGGCCGCGACATCCCGGGCAGCCGAATCGAATTCCTGCCAGGTCACGCGCCGGGCCTCGGCCTCGCCGTCCTTCAGATGGACGAAGGCTTCGCCTTCGGGATCTCTGGCCGCGCGCGCCTGGAGCCGCTGCGCCAGTGTTTCAGCGGAATCGATCTCGATCGGCGATGACAAGAGAGCTCCTGGGCATTCGGATGGGATTGGAATTTTAGTTCAAGGGGCCGGCCGCCGCCAAGGCGGCCGCCTAAGTAGCGTGTTCCCGGACGCCGCGCTATGTTCCCGTCATGGAAAGCGACAAGGCCTGGTTCGGCTTCCAGCGGGTAGAGACCTCGGAGAAGCCCCATCTCGTGCGCGATGTTTTCGAGCGCGTCGCCGGGCGCTACGACCTCATGAACGATCTGATGTCCGGGGGCATTCATCGTCTGTGGAAGGGAGCCCTGATCGAGTGGCTGGCCCCCCGGCCGGGCCAGCTTCTGCTCGATGTCGCCGGCGGCACCGGGGACATCGCCCGGCGATTCCTGGTGCGGACGGGACCGAGCGGGCGGGCGGTGGTCTGCGATCTGACCCCCGCCATGCTGGCGGTCGGGCGCGACCGGGCCATCGACCGGGGTATCGTCAGCGGAATCGATTGGGCGGCGGGAGATGCGCAGGCCTTGCCGCTGGCCGATCGCAGTGTCGATGCCTATACCATCGCCTTCGGGTTGCGCAATGTCGCCGAGATCGACAAGGCGCTCGCCGAGGCGCGCCGGGTGCTGAAGCCCGGCGGGCGCTTCCTCTGCCTGGAGTTCAGCCAGGTCGTGCTGCCCCAGCTGAAGCAGCTCTACGATCTCTATTCCTTTCAGGTCCTGCCCTGGATGGGGCGCATCGTGGCAGGGGACCGCGACGCCTATCTCTATCTGGTCCAGAGCATCCGCCGCTTCCCGTCCCAGCAGGAGCTGATCGAGCGCATGACGGCGGCTGGGCTGGAGCGGGCGAGCTATCGCAACCTCTCCGGCGGCATCGCGGCCCTCCATTCCGCCTGGCGTATCTGAGTCGGCAGGGCGGTTTGTTTCGCGCCTGTCGCAATATCGCCCGGCTGACGACGGTCGCGCGCGTCCTGGCCCGGCATGGCGCGCTCGCCCCTTTCCTACAGCAGATCGAGGGGGCGGGGCTGGCGCCCGCCATCCTCTTCCTCGCCCGCGTCTTTTCCGGCGCGAAGGCGGCAGGCCGGCCCGGCGAGCGGCTCGCCGCCGCCCTCATCGACCTCGGCCCCGTCTTCATCAAGCTGGGCCAGATCCTCTCCACACGATCCGACATCCTGGGGGAAGAGGTGGCCCAGGATCTCGCCCGCCTGCAGGACCGGCTTCCTCCCTTTCCAGGGTCTGAGGCCATCGCCCTGCTCGAGGCCGAGCTCCGCCAGCCCCTGGAGGCGCTGTTCCTTTCCTTCGACGAAACCCCGGTTTCCGCCGCTTCCATCGCCCAGGTGCACTACGCCATCACCAGCGAGGGGGAGCCGGTGGCGGTCAAGATCCTGCGGCCCGGGATCGAGGAGGCCTTCACCCGCGATCTCGATCTCATGTTCTGGATCGCCGAATGGATGGAGCGCAGCCAGCCGCGGCTGCGCCGTTTCAAGCCACTGGCTGTGGTCAAGACCTTCCGTGCCATGATCCGGATCGAGCTGGATCTGCGACTGGAGGCGGCCGCCGCGGCCGAGCTGGCGGAGAACTTCGCCGGCGATCCGACCTATCGCGTGCCCCGGGTCGATTGGCGCCGCACCACGCGTCGTGCCCTGACCCTGGAGCGCCTGACCGGCATCCGCATGGACGACCGCGAAAGCATGATTGCGGCCGGGCTCGACATCGATCTCGTCCTGACCCGGGCAGCGGCGATCTTCTTCAAGCAGGCGTTCCGCGATGGCTTTTTCCATGGCGACCAGCATCCCGGGAACATGTTTGTCGATGACCAGGGCAATATCGGCGCCGTGGATTTCGGCATCATGGGCCGGCTCGACCGCAAGACTCGCTATTACCTTGCCGATACGCTGCTGGGTTTCCTGGAACGCGACTATTGCCGCGTCGCGGAGGTGCAGTTCGCCGCCGGCTTCGTGCCAGCGGATCAGTCGCTGGCGGAGTTCACCCAAGCCTGCCGCTCGATCGGCGAGCCGATCTTCGGCCGCTCCCTCGATGAGATCTCCTTCGCCCAGGTGCTGGGCCAGCTTCTGCGGCTCTCGGAAGCCTTCGAGATGGAGGCCCAGCCCCAGCTCCTGCTGCTGCAGAAGAACATGCTGATGGCCGAGGGCGTGAGCCGCCAGCTCAACCCCGCCCTCAATATCTGGACACTGGCCCAGCCTCTGGTCGCGGACTGGATGCGCGAGAACCGCGGGCCCGAGGCGCGGATCGCCGAGGGAGTCCGGGATCTCACCCGCATCGCCGGGCGGCTGCCGGAGCTCGTGGCGGATATGGAGACCATCGCCGGCACGGCGCGGCGCGGCATCCGCATCGATCCCGAAACCATGGCGGCGCTCCGGCACCTCAACAACGAGGACCGGCGCTCCCTCAATTGGCATGTTTGGCTGGCCGCGGCCCTCGTCGCGGCCGTCCTCCTGCTTCTGCGCTGACGGGATGGCGGCAATCGCTCGTCCTCTTCCCCGTCGTGGCTGGGCAAAGACCCGGCCATCCACGAATTTGCCTGCCCCGAGTGCGGGTCTTTGCAGTCGCTGTCGGCGGTTGGGCTGCGGGTGGACGCCCGGCACAAGCCCGGGCATGACGG